>JBDNEZ010000282.1:0-3471 GCA_041690095.1 Anderseniella sp. | reverse complement strand
TGTGTTTCCTGATGCCGGGCCCGGACCTCGGATAGCAATCGCTCTAATTGTCCTGCAGCCATTGCACAACCCGGCCAGCAGCACTGCCCGGTTTGAGCGGCCGCTGCGACCACAGCCGAAGCGAGCGCTCCAGCGGCACCCTGAGGTCAAAGGGTTCAACCAGTTCACCGCGCGCCAGGTGTGATGCGACCAGGGCCTCATGCCCCATCAACACCCCTGCACCGTTGATGGTCTCTTCCACTGCCAGCGTATATAATGAGAACGCTGGGCCTCGCGCTGAAAAGCCGGCATTTGCGGCAGCAGCCCAGGTGGACCAATCATCCCTCCAGGTTGAATCCGACAGGCAGGATACGTTCGACAGATCTGCCGGTGATGTCAGCTTTACAGCCACAGAAGGCGCGCAGACCGGAAAAATCACGTCGCGCGACAGTGCTCCGCCGGCCTTCCCGCTATAAAACAGGCTCAGATCATAGGGTGCACGTTTAAGGTTGGGCGGTGCCTCCATCGCGGTGATCGAGATCGAAATGTCAGGTGCTGCTGCGCGCAAGGCCGGCAGGCGCGGTGACAACCACAATTGTGCGATTGACGGCAGGGCTGCAATATGAACCGCACTTGGCGCGGCTTCGTTGCGCAAGGTTTGAACCGCCAGCCCAAGCCCGTCGAATGCTTCGGTGAAGCCCGGTAACACCGTGCGACCCAGTGCGTTCAATTCAACACCGCGTGCGGTGCGTTCAAACAGAACCGCGCCCAGTTCAGCTTCCAGTGACTTGATGTGTGCGGTGATGGCGCCGGGCGTCACCCCCAGTTCCTGAGATGCAGCAGCGAATCCGCCCAGCCGGGCAGCAGCTTCAAAGGCCCTCAGCGCCGTCAACGGGATGTCTTTCGGACGTGGTGGTGCAACAGCCATATTAGCCTCAATTTTTCTAACCCTAATATTTCGCAAATCTGATTTGCACGCAAGTCCGGATGCTGGTCATTTTGGGCATCTGAAACCAGCGCTATTGCTTTTAGCCAAGGAGCCCGCAATGACATCTCTTTCGCCCCGACCATGGGTTCCAGCCCATTGCGAAACTCTGGTGCAGCGCATCGCTGCTGAAACGGCACTTGCCTCCAGCACTCAAATTGGCGCGCGGCTTGAGCAACTGGCGCAGGACAACAAGACAATCCATGAACGCGATTGCTTCAATCTCAACCCGGCCACCAATGTGATGAACCCGCGCGCTGAAGCCTTGCTGTCCGCCGGTCTCGGCTCACGCCCTTCGCTCGGTTATCCCGGTGACAAATACGAAATGGGACTTGAAGCGATTGAGGAGATTGAAGTGATTGCCGCAGAACTGTGCGCCGAAATCTTCGCTGCACAATATGCGGAAATCCGGGTGCCATCAGGTGCAATCGCGAACCTGTACGGGTTCATGGCCCTGACCAAACCTGGCGATGCGATCATCGTGCCGCCTGCTGCCATTGGCGGTCACGTCACCCATCATGATGCCGGCTGTGCGGGACTGTATGGTCTCGACATCCACCATGCGCCGATCAGTGCGGACGGCTACACGGTCGATGTGGACGGGCTACGCTCGCTTGCCAGACAGGTTCGCCCCAAACTCATCAGCATTGGCGGCAGTCTCAACCTGCTGCCACACCCGGTGTCCGAGGTGCGCGCAATAGCTGACGAGGTAGAGGCATGCGTGTTGTTCGATGCCGCCCATCAATGCGGCATCATCGCAGGGCAGGCATGGCCCAATCCGCTGACACAAGGCGCTCATCTGATGACCATGAGCACCTATAAAAGTCTTGGCGGACCCGCCGGCGGTTTGATTGTGAGCAATGATGCCACGATTGCGGAACGCCTCGACCACATCGCGTTTCCGGGCATGACCGCCAACTTCGACGCGGCCAAGTCAGCAGCACTGGCCATCACCATGCTGGACTGGCGCGAACATGGCAAAGCCTATGGGACCGCCATGGTCGAGCTTGCACAAGCGCTGGCATCCGCACTTGACGCCCATGACATACCTGTCCACGCAAAGCCATTTGGCTACACCCGGTCACACCAGTTTGCCATTGAAGCGGCCCGGTTCGGCGGCGGACAGACGGCATCCAGGAAACTGCGCAAGGCAGGGTTTCTCGCCTGCGGCATCGGCCTGCCGGTCAAACAAGTGGCTGGAGACATGAACGGTCTGCGTATCGGCACGCCGGAACTGGTTCGCTGGGGCGTGACACCTGTTCATGCAGAAAAACTGGCCGGACTGATTGCACGCGCATTGACCACCAATGACCCAGCCTCGCTTGCAGCCGAGGTCGGCACGTTCCGGCAACAATTTGACCAATTGCACTTCATCAGGAAGTGAACCTCAGGCGCAGTTTCAGGCGGCCTGCATTACGGCAAAGGCAATCCGCGCTGCTGCAGTATCTGCCGGATGAGATCGTGAGCCGATGCCGGGTTTGCGAAACACCCCCGCAGGTTGCGGATCCGGCTGGCGATGCTGGATTCGGGAAATCCTATTTTTGCCATGTCGGCACGCAACGCAGCCGCTACCTTGTCGAAAGATGGTTCGCCAAAGCCTGCTTCATCGCGCAGACGGCGGATGGCCACACAATCACTGACACTTTCATTCATAAGGTGTTCAGAGCCATTGCGCACAGGATGTGGCCGGTCCACATCGCCGGTCTGGTGATGGGCACATTCGTGCCGGTCAATGAACTGCTGAAACTCCGGCGGCGCCGAAGCAAAATTCGACCTCATCACCACGGGTTTTCCGCTGCCGTCGCGTATCGCCATGCCGGCCGCCAGGCCGGCCTGCCCCTGATCCGTGGTTGCAAATCGGACCTGCTCGCCCTTGTTGTTGACGCAGGCAGGCGCGGCAACCAGATCATTGGCTTTCGGAGCATTGCCCTGCTGCGCAAGCGCGCTGCTGACGGCCACCACGCCTAACGCCGCAATGCCAGCCATACCGCAGCACCAGCGCCAGGTTGCAGATATCTGTTTCATGATCCGCTGAACAACAGGGCCGGCACTTCAGCACTGCCTTCTGTCAGACCAGTGGCTGCATGCACAATGGCGTTCGCATCGATGCCAAAATGGTCGTACAGATCGGCAATGGTTCCGGTCTGGCCAAAATGCTCGACACCAAGTGGAATCGTTCGGTGACCCACTACGCCACCCAGCCAGGCAAGAGTCGCAGGATGCCCGTCAATGACGGTGACGATGGAGCAGTTTGCCGGCAGCGGTGACAGCAACGCCTCGATATGACTGCGTGCACGGGCGTTTCCACGACGGCGATCACGTTGTGCGGCGGTCCACCCGGCATTCAGCCGATCTGCCGAGGTGACCGCCAATACCGCGACGTCGCGGCGGACTTCAGCAATGCGTCCGGCAGCTGCAATGGCTTGCGGCGCGACACAACCCTGATAGGCAATCACCACCTCGCAGTTTGGCCCCGGCTTGCGCAGCCAGTACGCCCCGTCGATTGT
>JBDNEZ010000281.1:0-6749 GCA_041690095.1 Anderseniella sp. | reverse complement strand
TCATCATCATGCGCGGCGCCGGTCACACACTGTTTTGCGATCCGCGCACCGAAAACCTGGCCGTTCAACTGGACCGGGTTGTGCAGGAGTCCGGCTTTACCGGCAGCGGCACGCTGGTTTACGGGGAACTCGGGACTGACCAGGAAACCCAGCTTGTCTGTGGCCACTTTGCATTCCAGAAGAATGCCGGCCATCCGTTGCTTGATGCACTGCCTGATCACATCCATGTCCGTAATTATGGCAGTGCGGCAGGCACCTGGATGGAAAATACTCTTCGGGTTATCGGCGCAGAGGCCGGCAACGGCCAAATGGGAAGCGACATGATTGCCCTGAAGCTTTCCGAGATCGTGTTTGCCCAGGCCTTGCGCACGTATCTTGCGTCCAGTGGGTCCGATAAGCCGGTACTGGCCGGTTTTGCCGATCCTGCGATCGCCAAAGTGCTTGAAGCCATTCACAAGGATCCGTCGCGTGACTGGTCGCTGGAGATCATGTCCAGAACTGCGGGATTGTCACGAACTGTGTTTGCCCGTCGTTTTACCGCAACCATGTCCAATACCCCCATGGGCTACGTCACCCAATGGCGCATGCAGATTGCCCGCCAGCGGTTGGCGGAATCCAGGCTGCCCATCATCGACATTGCAGAAGAGGCAGGTTACCAGTCAGAAGCCGCCTTCGGGCGCGTCTTCAAAAAACAACTGGGTGTGGCTCCGGCGAGCTACAGGCGGCAGATACGGCAGCTGACCTAGAGCATCATCTGATGCAATAAAGCTGCCGGTTTCCGAATTGTTCAAGCATCCCTATTGATTAAACCATTTTATCTATTCAGGTGGATGGCTATTGCTCGATGGCCAGTGTGACCACTCGTCCATTGGCGCAACGGCTGGCTTCCTGTATCAATTCGCCAGGTTGACAATGTTTGAACCGGATTGATGCACCTGCCATGTTGCTATTGTTTGCAGTTTCCCTGTTTGCCGTCCTCCACCTGGTGCCGGCGTTCCCGCCCCTCAAGACTCGGATCAAGGACGCTCTCGGCAAGAAATACGGCATGTTGTTCGGTGCCGGCTCAATTCTCTCGCTGGTGCTTATCGTGATCGGCTGGCAGATGGCGGACCGTGGGTTTGTCTATGATCCGCCGGTCTGGGGTTTCCGCGCCAATCTGGCTCTGAGTTTCCTGGCTTTCCTGCTGCTGGGCGTGTTCCTGTTTCGCGGCCGGGCTCGCCAGGTTCTGAGGCTGCCGCTGGCCATGGGTGTAGTGCTGTGGGCAACGGGACATTTGCTGGCCAACGGCGACCAGGCAAGTGTCATCCTGTTTGGCGGGATGCTGGTCTATGGTGCAACCCATCTTGCTGCAGGCTTGGCTCAAGGTTTCAAGCCGTCACCGGAGGTTCGTCAGGGGCATGATGCAATATCTTTGTTCGTCGGCGTTGCCCTGTACGGCGTCATGATCCAGATGCACCCGTACGTTACCGGCGTCGCCCTGTTCTCCATCCAGGATATAGCGATCTTTGCCAGGTGACATTGCCCGATTATGCCGAAGTGCTGGTTTGTGTGCCGCAACGAGTGATAAGAATGTGTTGAGCCAGACTGATTTGCCTGCCGAAGCAACACACACGGCAAGTTAACCCGTGCCAGTGCACTGGCGTTGTAAAAACCATCCTGATCCAGGGAGCCTGATTGCCCATGTCCGTCCAGAACCCGATCCGCCGCCTGACCGCCCCCGACATTGCCGGGCGCAAAAACGGCGAGCCTGTTGTTTCCCTGACCGCCTATCACGCCCACACTGCCGGTATCGCCGACAAGTATTGCGATTTTCTGCTGGTAGGCGATTCGCTCGGCATGGTCATGCATGGTTTTGAATCTACTGTGCCGGTGCCGCTTGAGTTGATGATCATGCATGGCAAGGCGGTGGTGCGCGGTTCGCAGCGTGCGCTTGTCGTAGTCGACATGCCGTTTGGCGCCTATGAGGAAGGCCCGGCGGTGGCCTTCAGAAATGCGGCCAGGGTGATGAAGGAAACCGATTGCGGCGCGGTGAAGCTGGAAGGCGGCGCCCATATGGCTGAAACCATCAGCTACCTGGTCCAGCGCGGCATCCCTGTAATGGCGCATATCGGCTTGACACCACAGTCGATCAACACGATCGGCGGCTTCAAGACGCAAGGTCGCCAGCGGGATCAGTGGGCGGCCATTGAAGCAGACGCAAAAGCCGTGGCTGAAGCAGGTGCGTTTGCCGTGGTGCTTGAGGCAATGGCAGAACCATTGGCCGCGCGTATCACCAAATCCGTTGCCATCCCGACTATCGGCATCGGCGCCTCGGCTGCCTGCGACGGGCAGATCCTCGTTATGGAAGACATGCTCGGTCTCAGCCCGCGTGTGCCGAAATTCGTCAAGGAGTTCGGCAAGGTAGGCCGCGCCATTGAACGCGCCATCAAGCTGTATTCGCAAGATGTGCGTACCCGTACATTCCCGGCCCCTGAAAACACCTATGATGTGAAGGACTGACCAGCCAATGCGCCTCAATCGTCGACAGTTGCTGAGCCGGACCGCCGCAAGCTTTGCAGTGATCAGTGGTGTACCGGTGATGCTGCACGCACAAACCGCCAGTGATGGTTTCACTGTCCTGAAGATTTCTAAAGTGCCCGGAGTAATCCTTGAAGGCGGCAAGGAAACACAGCTGTGGACCTACAATGGTGTCAACCCCGGGCCGGAAATACGCGTCCAGCGTCATGGTGAAGTGAAAGTGCGCCTGGTCAACGGGCTGGATGAACCCACCATGCTGCACTGGCACGGCATCCGCATTGACAATGCCATGGATGGCTCACCCCTGACGCAAAATCCGGTCGAGCCAGGTGAAACATTTGACTACGTTTTTGCCGCTCCCGACGCCGGCAGCTACTGGTATCACCCGCATCTAGGGGCATCCAGACAGGTCGAACAGGGACTGTACGGCGCGCTGATCGTTGCAGAAGAAACGCCGCCCGCCGACACCGAAGACCTGACGCTGGTGCTGGATGACTGGCTCATCAATGATGACGGCGCCCTTGATCAGCAATCGTTTGGCGACATTCGCATGGCAGCGCACGGCGGCAGGCTGGGCAACTGGTTTACCGTCAACGGGCAATCGCGTCCGCGGCTTGCCGCACCGGCCGGCAGGCGTCTGCGCCTGCGGCTGATCAACTGCGCCAACTCCCGCATCATGAACCTGCAGTTCAAGGGTGCGGAACCGTACATTGTGGCGCTGGACGGCCAGCCTCTGGCCACCGCCCGCGCGCTGGGTCCCGAGCCACTGCAGCTTGGTCCGGGTGGGCGCGCCGATGTGATGGTTCGCCGCAGCAGTGATGATATCATCCTGGCGAACGTGAACACGGCCGGCGAACCTCTTGAGGTCGCCTATATTGATCGCACCGGGGGTCAGGGCGAGGCGGATACCGGCGAAATCGCTGCGTTGCCGGGCAACGGGTTGCCGGAAACCCTGGATATTACCGGTGTCACACCAAGCGAGTTGGTCATGGAAGGTGGCGCCATGGGCGGGCTTGCAGGCGCAAAACTGCGTGGCCGGGACGTAGATATGCGCGAACTCGTGCAAAACGGCATGGCCTGGGCATTCAATGGTGTCGCCGGTATGACCGAACAGCCGTTTGCCAGTTTGAAGCTCGGTGAAACGGCTGTTTTTGATATCGTCAACAAGACCGCATGGCCGCACGCCATGCACTTGCACGGTCATCATGTCTTGCCGCTGACGATTGATGACAAACCGGTTGCCGGCCAGGATTGGCGGGACACTGTTGTGATGACTGCCGACAGCAAAATGCGTGTGGCGTTTGTCGCCGACAATCCCGGCAAGTGGATGCTGCATTGTCACATGCTGGAGCATCAGGAAGCAGGCATGATGACGTGGGTAAATGTCGAGGTTTGAATGTGGGTGCGGCGCTGCATATATATGCAAGCAACTCAATTTGCCTTGATCGGGCCGAACGCCTGCTTTACCCAAGGCGCAACACAAGCGCGGTGCATGCAAAAAAGTACCGCTTTTTTCAACACGTGGATTAACCGATGAGTGACGATGGACTGTTTCGTGAGGTGGATGAAGACGTCCGCCGCGACAAGCTTACGCAAGTTTGGGGTCGCTTCGGCAACCTGATCCTCGCCGGCTGTATTGGACTCGTTGTCGCCGTTGGCGGCTTCAAGGGCTGGCAGTACTGGCAGGCCCAGCTGGCAGAAAAAGCCGGCATGGAATGGTACGCCGCAATCACCCTGTCTGATGCCGGCAAGACGGCTGAAGCAGATGCGGCGTTCGATGAGATCACCAAGTCCGGACACAAGGGCTATGCGGTGCTGGCAAAATTGTCCCAGGCGGCTCGTCTTGGCCAGGACAGCAACACTGCAGAAGCGGTGAAAATTTATGATGCTGTTGCGGCTGACGGTTCTGCTGACCAGCCATTGCGGGATCTGGCGAAGGTACGTGCTGCCTATCTGCTGGTGGACACGGCAAGCGTTTCCGACATGGTGTCGCGTTTGGCAGGACTTGATGGCACTGCTTCTTCGTGGCGCCACGCCGTGCGTGAAATTCTGGCGTTGGCCCATGTTCGGGCCGTCGACTTCAAGGCTGCCGACGAGCAGCTCAAACTGATCCTGGCAGATCCAGCGACACCTGCTGCATTACGCGCACGAAGTGTGCTCGTGTTTGCGCAGATTCAACCGCTTTTGCCAGCAAGCGCCAACTAGAAAGCTTCAACTCCATGGCCTCCCAGACGGCACCGGCCAAGCGGCTTCCGACACTCGCTATTGTCGGCAGGCCGAATGTTGGAAAATCCACATTGTTCAACAGGCTGACCGGCAAGCGCCTGGCGCTTGTTGATGATCGCCCCGGCGTGACCCGTGACCGGCGCGAAGGCGATGCCAGTATTGGTGGCCTGAAATTTCGCATTGTTGATACGGCAGGTCTCGAAGACGCTGGTCCCGACACATTGGCGCGCCGTATGACCGATCAGAGTCGTGAAGCCATTCAGCAGGCAGATGTATGTCTGTTCATGATTGATGGCAGGGCGGGGGTTACGCCATCTGATCAACATTTCGCTGAACTGGTTCGCAAAACCGGCAAACCGGTCATCGTTGCTGCCAACAAGGCAGAAGGCGGCAAGGGGGAAGCCGGCCGTCTTGAAAGCTACTCGCTGGGCCTTGGCGACCCGGTCGCGATCTCGGCAGAGCACGGCGAGGGTCTGGGTGATCTGTACGACGCGCTGGAAGAGGCCTTCAGATTGTATGGTCCGATTGCCGAAGCAGCCGAGCCTGATGAAGACATGGACAGTTTCGATGATGTGATCGCCTTTGATCCCGACGATGAAGCAGCCGGTGACGGACTCACACCCGACAGACCCTTGAGGTTGGCAATTGTCGGCAGGCCGAATGCCGGCAAGTCGACCCTGATCAACCAGCTTGTCGGCGAACAGCGCATGCTCACCGGTCCCGAAGCAGGCATCACGCGCGATGCCATCAGCCTCGACTGGGAGTGGAACGGCCAGCGCATCAAATTGTGGGACACCGCCGGCATGCGCAAGAAAGCGCGCGTCAACGACAAGCTGGAAAAGATGTCGGTGTCGGACGGACTGCGGGCCATCAAGTTTGCCGAAGTCGTCGTGCTGTTGATTGATGCAACCCAGCCGCTTGAAAAACAGGACCTGCAACTGGCCTCGCTGATGGCGCGTGAGGGCAGGGCAATGGTGCTGGCCATAAACAAGTGGGATCTGGTCGACAACAAGGATGCATTGCGCCGCGATATCGAGCTTGAAGTCACCCGGTTGTTGCCGCAGGTCACCGGCATTGCTGTCGTGACGTTTTCCGGCCTCAGTGGCCGCGGTGTTCACAAGCTGATGCCCGCAGTGATGGAAACCTACAAGCTGTGGAACATGCGGGTGCCTACAAACAAGCTGAATGGCTGGCTGGAAGAACAGATACAGCGTCATCCGCCACCCGCACCCGGTGGCCGGCGCATCCGGCTGCGGTATATCACACAGGTCAATGCGCGACCGCCCACCTTTGTGGCGTTCTGTTCCAATGCCGCCAACATGCCTGAAAGCTATAATCGCTATTTGATCAATGGCTTGCGTGAAGATTTTGGCCTTTGGGGCATACCTATACGCATCAACCTGCGCGAGGGTAAAAACCCGTACGCCCACAAGGCGAAGAAACAGCGCTAGAGCAATATGTATCCATTTGGATGCATAAAATTGCTCTAACACTTTGGAATCGAGCATTTTTATCCGAACAGATGATTCCATCTGAACGGATAATGCTCTAAGCCATTGTAGTGATTCTATTTGTATAGGGAGCTGACTGTGCCGAGTTCCGGGCAGGCGCTGACAATCTCGTCACCGGCTGCAACATAGACCAGCCCGGTGACCACGCCGGTGGTGATCACATCTCCCGACTTCAGCATCCTGGAGTGGGTGTTGAGATAGTTTGCCAGCCAGGTCAGCGCAATGTCCGGGCCGCCCAGTGCATTGGCACCCGCACCGGTCGTCTCCGGGTGGTCGTACCACATCGCAGGAGCCGTCGAACGCTGTCGTCAGGTCTTGGACTGTCCCGGTTGCTACGTCGAGGTGGACCAGAGAACCACCGCTACCACCGACGATGATGCCTCGATCCCCGGGGGTGAAGCCGAGCGCACCGATCTGTTCGCTCGGCAGGACGTCGAGCACGGCAATCCGATGGAATCGGCCGTCGACGCGATCGACAATCGTCACCGCTTCGCT
>JBDNEZ010000280.1:0-15271 GCA_041690095.1 Anderseniella sp. | reverse complement strand
TTCCATCAAGGGCGTCGGCGCTTACCAGTTAAATCCGGATGACTTGCCGGCTCCCGGCAATGAACACTGGCGCGGCTGGGTTCGCACCCAGGGTGAGTTCGACATAAACAAGCGCTGGAAGTGGGGTTGGGACGCCACTGTTGTTTCCGATGACACGTTTGGCCGTGAGTATGATTTCGACGAACGTACCGAGATTGCCGATTACATCTACCTGGATGGCATTCACGATCGCAACTACACCACCATTCGGGCGTACAATTTCGTAGGTTTGCAACAAACCGACAATCAGGACACTTTCCCGACAGCCGCCCCCTACTTTCGGCATGACTATACTTTCGATATGCCTGTGCTGGGTGGAGAACTGGGCCTGAGCACTGATATCTACAGCCTCTTCCGCGACAGGTCGTTTGTTGCTTACGACACCAATCCGCAGAGCATTGACGTCGTGCAGGGTACTCGACAGGTGCGGGCTACAACCCAACTCCACTGGCGTAAGGAGATTGTGACTGACGCAGGTGTGATCGTTACGCCATTTGGTCGCCTGCGCGGCGATGTGTTGTTGTCAAACGGAGTGCCCGAACAAGAAGTGATCAATTCGGATCCAACACCAAAATACGGTGAAGTGACAGAGGCCCGCATCCTGCCTTCGGGAGGTGTGGACATCCGCATGCCACTCCTGAGGTCAGATGGTATTGGCACCCATATACTCACCCCTATCGCACAAATTATATCCTCCAGGAACGAAGGCGATACCTCGAAATGGGGCAATGAAGATGCAATCTCACTGAACTATGCCACGACGAACCTGTTCCTGGAGAACCGCTTCACCGGCAATGACCGCTATGAAGGCGGCACCCGTGTGAACGCAGGTTTTCTGTACACGCTCGGATTCGAAAACGGCGGCTCTTTCAATGCCAGCTTTGGACAGTCCTATCACATTGCCGGGCAGAACAGTTTTGTAGAAGGTTCAGGCCTCGATGATACATTTTCAGATCTGGTAGCCGCTGTATGGCTGCAACCAACCGAAAACTACAAGCTGAGTTATCAGGCCCGCTTTGATCCGGAAAGCCTGGCGATCCGCGAGCAGGACATCGGAGTAAGCGCCACCTTCTCACGCCTTAAAACGGCCCTGAATTACGTGAAAGTAGACGAGGCGGTTGCGTACGGTCGCCCGGATGATCTTCAACAAATCTGGGGATCGGCAGAACTGGATGTCGGACGAGGTATAAGCGTCTTTGGTGGCGGGCGGTATGATTTGGACAGTGACCTGTTCATCGACCGCTACGTAGGCGTGGGCTTCAACTGTGACTGTGCCAAAGTCAAATTTCGGTACAAGGAAGAGTTCCTGACTGACCGTGATTCTGTGAGGGACCGTTCGTTCCTTCTGGATGTTGAGTTGGTTACGCTTGGCAGCACGTCCTTTGGGTCGAGCCTGTCGGGTGAATGAGGTACAGGTAGAATCATGAAAACGCTGAGGCCGGTCGGCCCTGCAAAATCTGGCTTGACGGTCAGTGCCCTGACATCTGTGCTGATATTGTTGGCCGGTTGCGGGCAGCAGATGGATTTGTATGATTATTTCGAGGATGACAAACCAGCCGGCCGTCCAGCGGCAAATGGCGGCCAGCCGATCACGCCTCCAGGTCAAAATGCGGGTGGTGCACAACCTGCCAACGCACTTGCAAGTAACTCCTCACTTGGTGCAACTGATACAGCCTTGGCAAATGCCCGACCGTCCAACGGTATCGAGAGAGTCAGCCTGAAAAACGCTCAGGGTGTTGCCGTCACCGTCGACGACCTTCCCATTACAAATTTTGATATCTCCCAGCGGATCAATCTGGAGAACGCACTGGGTGCGCGGCTTGACGCGGATTTTGCGGGGCGCAAGCGTATACTGGCAACCCTGGTCAACGAAAAAGTGGCAAAATCAAAGGCCGGTAAACAGAACTTCAAGATCCCCGACAAGGATCTTGAGGACCGCGTGAGCACGATGGTCAAGCGCATGAAAGTGTCACGCGTTGACCTGAAGAAACGCCTTGCAGAAAAAGGCGTCAATGAAGACACGCTGAAAAATCAAATCGAAGGCACGCTCTATATTCGTTGGGTGATGTCACAGCAGAATGCAGACACCAAGGTCGAGGTGGACGAGGCCGCTGTGGACGCAAAATACAACGAGATCGTCTCAGATCCACGTATGAAACCTGTCTCCGTTATCACCCTGCAGCAAGTTAATCTGCCGGTGGGCAAGACCACCGAGGCGATGCGTCAGCAACTTGTGTATGCACGCAGTATTGAAGCCCGTCAGATCGTTGAACGTTACAGTGGGTGCAATACAATCAAGGCTGCCAGCAAGGATGTGTTCGACGTCAAAATTGGCAAACGCATTGAGGCCGATCTAGGTAAATTGCCGGTTGAGTTGCAAAAAGCGCTTCGCGAGGCGGGTACCCGTAAAATGATTGGACCGATCGCTGGACCAACGGGCATCCGGCTGATCGCAAACTGCGGCACCCGGAAAATTGCACCGCCGGCACCAGATCGCGAACAGATCAAGGCATCGCTTCGCAACGAACGGTTTGAGGCTGTGATACAGCAGGCGATGGCAGAAGCCCGCAAAGACAGCTTCATTGACTACAAGGACCCGGCGTTCAGACCGTAGAGACCAACCTCAACAAGCTGAACCGGGCCCGTGGACGACGATGACGAACAAAACCTCACCCCTTGCAGTAACGATGGGCGAACCCGCCGGCATCGGCGCGGACATCATACTGTCGACCTACCGGCTCTCCGCACAATACTCGCTGCCGGCGTTCGGCGTCATCGGCTGCGCACAGACGCTTCGCCGTCGTGCACAACTGACACAACACGCTTCAATTGAAATAATCCCGATCACCTGCATGTCGCATGTCCGGCGTGCTTTCGAGCGAGGATTGCCAGTGCTTGACCTTCCCCTTCAGCAAGAGGCGCACCCCGGCAGACCTTCTTCGCAGTCTGCCAAACGGGTTATCGAATGGCTGGACGTGGCCGTGAAGCTGGCCCTTGCCGGGGATATTTCTGGAATGGTGACTGCCCCCATCCACAAGGAAACACTCTATCACGCCGGCTTCAGGCATGAGGGCCATACAGATTATCTGGCGCACCGTGCTGTTGCGGCCGGTTATCCGGCGCAACCGGTAATGATGCTGTCTGCCGGAGAATTTCGCACGATACCCTTGAGTGTTCACATCCCCCTGGCGCAGGTTCCTGCAGCAGTGACCCATGACGCCATCGTTACCCAGGCTCACATCATAGGTCGCGATCTGAAGCGTTACTTTGATATTGCGCAGCCGCGCATCGCGGTGGCAGGGTTAAATCCGCACGCCGGTGAAAACGGCACTATCGGACTCGAAGACAGAGACATTATCGCACCGGCAGTGCAGACGCTCAAACAGGCAGGCATGACCGTGTTCGGCCCGGTTTCTGCCGATACGCTGTTTCACGAACAGGCCCGCGCAACCTATGATGCCGCCTTGTGCATGTATCATGATCAGGCGTTGATACCCGTCAAGGCCATCGGTTTTCATGAAGGCATCAACACCACATTGGGCCTGCCGTTTGTCAGAACATCTCCTGATCACGGTACTGCGCTGGAACTGGCAGGCACCGGCACTGCCAACCCGTCAAGTTTCATCGCGGCGCTGAAGCAGGCTGAGCGCATGGCCAGCCATATTGTGGCGTCAGTGGTCACATGACTGAAGCTGCAGACGATAACCTGCCCCGTCTCAGCGAAGTCATCGAGCGCTACGGGCTTTCGGCCAGAAAAAGCCTCGGCCAGAACTTCCTGCTTGACCTGAACCTGACACGGAAAATTGCCCGCACGGCCGGTACGTTCAAGGGTTTCACGGTGATCGAAGTCGGACCCGGCCCCGGCGGGCTGACCCGGGCCTTGCTGATGGAAGGAGCAGACCGGATTGTGGCAGTTGAGCGCGATGAGCGTGCACTGCCGGCACTGGCGGACATTTCGGCTGCCTGGCCGGGCAAGCTGACGGTGATACACGGCGATGCATTGACTACCGACTTCGAGGCCATTGCCGGACAACAACCGGTCAAAATTGTCGCCAACCTCCCCTACAACATAGCGACCCCGCTGCTGACAGGCTGGTTGACCAGGCCTCAATGGCCGCCTTTCTGGTCATCACTGACCTTGATGTTTCAGAAGGAAGTGGCACATCGCATTTGCGCCAGCGTGGGAGATGACGCCTATGGCCGGTTGTCGATCATTTCGCAATGGCGCAGCCATGCCGTTAAAATGTTTGACGTTTCCCCGCAAGCATTTACTCCGCCACCCAAGGTCACATCATCCATCGTCCATATCACGTCGCGGACAGCACCGGTTGTCGATTGCGATGTAGCGGTACTGGAAAAGGTAACGGCGGCCGCCTTTGGTCAACGGCGCAAGATGTTGCGTTCCAGTCTCAAGACATTGGGTGGTGACGCCGCGGCCCTTATTGAACAAGCAGGCCTCGAACCGAACATGCGGGCTGAAGAAGTTGATGTCGCCGGGTTTTGCAGACTGGCAAAGGCGGTTTCAGACTGATGTTCTGAAACCTGCAGGGAAAATTACATAACCGGCCCCCGGTCTTGCAGGAAATGACCTGATCCAGGTCACAGATGTTTTCTGAGCCGCTTCACAAAAGTATCCAGACCGACACGGCGATGTCGGCGCAGCCGCTCGGCATCCAGAATCGCACTGATGGATCGATCGCACTGGTCCAGATCATCATTGATCAGCACATAATCATACTCGGCCCAGTGGCTGATTTCATTTGAGGCTTCCGCCATGCGCTTTGCCACAACTGATGCCGAATCCTGTGCGCGGCGGACGAGGCGTTCACGCAGTTCTTCGGCTGAAGGCGGCAGGATAAACACTCGCACAAGATCGTCCGTCATGCGGGCATGGATCTGCTGCGTGCCTTGCCAATCAATGTCAAACAGGACGTCGTTGCCATCAGCCAGCCATTCATGAACGGGTTTGATGGGTGTGCCGTAGCCATTGCCGAACACTTCTGCATATTCAAGCAGTTCGTCATTTTTTACCATTTCGTCAAACTGCACTCGCGAGATGAAATGATAATCCTTGCCGTCAGTTTCACCCGACCGCGGTTTGCGCGTCGTAACCGACACAGACATTACCATGTCCGGTTCGCGCGCCAGCAATTGCCTGGACAGTGTGGTCTTGCCGGCGCCTGACGGTGACGACAGCACGAACAGGAGCCCACGGCGCGCGATCGTCGATGGTGTGCCTGAACTACTCAATGTTTTGCACCTGCTCGCGAAGTTGATCGATTACGGTCTTGAGTTCAAGACCGATGTGGGTCAGTGACGTGTCGGTGGATTTTGAACACAAGGTGTTGGCTTCACGATTGAATTCCTGCGCAAGGAAATCAAACTTGCGGCCAACCGGTCCGTCTGCAGCCAGCAATTCCCGCGCTGCTGCAACATGGGCAACCAGACGATCCAGTTCTTCCTGTATGTCGACCTTTGCAGCAGTCAACATGGCTTCCTGATATAACCGTTCGGGTTCAAATGATGATGATACTCCTACAATGCGTTCTATATTCGCATCCAGCCGGGCATGAATTGCCTCTGGTGTCCGGGACGGGTTGGCCAGAGCCTGCGCCGTCAGGTCTTCAATCCGACACAGTTGACCGGAGACAATTCCTGCAAGGCGTTCACCCTCCGCAAGACGGTTTCCAGCGAGCGCCTGGATGGCCTGATCAGCTGCAGCAATCAGCGCCTTGTCGCGGTCTGCAACAGCATCCTCGTCGGCGTCTTCACCGGCATACTCGATGACACCGCGCATTGCCAGAATTGCATCGGTCGATGCAGGCACACCGCCATTGGCCTTTTCCACCATCCGCACCGCTTCCAGGGCCGCATCAAGCGCGCCGGCATTCACTCTTATGCTGGAGACAGCCTCATCCTTTTCGAGATTGAGAAACACCTGCACATTGCTTCGCTTCAGATGCTTTGCGGCACTGGCGCGAATTGCCTGCTCAACAGCTTCGGTGCCGGCTGGAAGCCGCAAGCGCACATCAAGTGACTTGCCGTTGACCGACCGCATCTCCCACTGAAACTTCCACGGACCGGAACTTCCCTCGCCGCGGCCGAAGCCGGTCATGCTGGAAATAGTCATATCTATTTGCCTCTTGCCCTGCCGCGACGATGTTCAGACTGTCGATGGGCGATCATCAAGAATCAACCCTGGATGACAGTCTACCGACAGGCTGGTCGATATGCCATGCAAGGGCGCTACAAGCCAGCCTCATTGGCGTTGTGGCTTGTCTTTGGGGACCGGTACGCTGCGCCCGGCAACAATGACAACACGAAACAGCGACTCATATGGTTCCGCTACGTCCGGTTGCGCTGCATCCGCGTCAGACGATCTCGAAGCTGCAATGCTGCGGTCTTCTGCTTCTTCTTCCTGATCGTGTTGCTCACGCTGATCCCTTAGCCAGCTGCGCCACTTTCTTACATTGGCGTTGTGCTGCGCCAAGGTCTTTGCAAACACATGCCCACCGGTCCCATCTGCAACGAAATACAAATGCTCCGTCGCAACCGGATTGAGAACAGCCTTGATGGATGCTCTGCCGGGGTTGGCAATGGGCGTCGGTGGAAGGCCGTTGATCTGATAGGTGTTGTAATCTGTTTCCTCGCGGATATCGCTGCGGTTGAGAGGCCGGTCGAGTTTACCCTTACCTCTGGTGATCCCGTAGATAATCGTCGGGTCCGACTGCAACCGCATGCCCTTTCTCAGCCGATTGATGAACACTGCAGCGACGTGCGCCCGCTCATCCGCCTGGCCGGTTTCCTTCTCCACTATGGATGCCAATACCAGTGCATCCTGCGGGGACTTGAAAGGTAGCCCTTCAGCACGTGTCGGCCACAGGTCTTCAATGAGTTTCTTTTGCGCGCTACGCATCCGCTCAATGATAGACTGGCGTGTACCTCCCCGGTTAAACAGATACGTGTCGGGAAGCAATTCTCCTTCTGCTGGCGGCTCGTCAATGTCGCCGGCCAGCACGTCGTTGGCTCTCAGACGTTCCATCACCTGCCAGCTCGTAAAGCCTTCAGGCATCGAGACTTTGTAAAACACAGTCCGGCCGGACTTGATCTTGCGCAGCACGTCGAGCAGGGAACTACCGGCGGCAAACTCGTACTCACCTGCCTTGACCTCGATTTCGAATGCATATCGCACTGCGGTTATGCCGAGCATTGTCATAACCGAGCTGTCCACGACACCGTACTCATGCAACCGGGTCGCGATGTCGATCGTTGAACTGCCTGTTGGAATATCCACAGTCCTGGACTGGTCCAGCGGACCGTTGCTGGTTGCGAAAAACCACAACACTCCGGCGGATGCAACCGCCATGAATGCCAGAACAAAGGTCCAGCCCACCAAACGGCCGATCAGTCTCCTCAAAGTTTTCGGCTTGCGGCTCGGCAATACCCGGTTGGAAGCGACATTCATTCAGGTTTGCATTCCCGTTTTCTGCTCTTGAGCAACTCGGCAGCAAACAGGCCACACAAGCGCTCCAACTCTCTGGAATCCATCAGGCTGATAGTGTTTGGCTATAACAACCAAAAGTCACCCTGATTCTGCCACCCAAATGCTCAGACGCCAGACTTCAAATGTCGACGCGACGGAAAACCAGGGAAGCGTTGGTGCCACCAAAACCAAATGAATTCGACAGAACTGTGTTGATTTCCTTTTTTCGGGCCGTATGCGGCACAAGGTCAATCGCAGTCTCAATCGATGGATTGTCCAGATTGAGCGTCGGGGGCGCAGTATTGTCGCGCATGGCAAGGATACTGAAGATGGCCTCGATTGCGCCGGCTGCGCCCAGCAGGTGACCGGTTGCAGACTTGGTTGACGACATGCACAGTTTGTCGGCCTGATTGCCTAAAAGGCGTTCGACCGCTTTCAATTCGATCTCGTCCCCCATCGGCGTCGATGTACCGTGTGCGTTCACGTAGTCGAGGTCTGATGCAAGAATACCGGCTCTCTTGAGGGCTGCCGACATGCACCGAAAAGCACCGTCTCCATCTGCTGCCGGAGCAGTGATATGATAGGCATCGCCTGACATGCCATAGCCTACAACCTCCGCATAGATGGTCGCGCCGCGCGCCTTTGCATGTTCGTATTCTTCAAGCACAACAATGCCGGAGCCTTCGCCCATGACAAAACCGTCACGGTCCCTGTCATAGGGACGCGATGCCTTCTCTGGCGTATCATTGAAATGGGTTGAAAGCGCCTTGCAAGCCTGAAAACCTGCGTAACCAACACGGCAGATGGCTGCCTCTGCGCCGCCTGCGATCATCACGTCGGCATCGTCGAGCGCCACGATCCGAGCTGCATCGCCAATGGCATGCGACCCTGACGAGCATGCTGTGACAACGGCGTGGTTGGGACCCTTGAATCCAAATTCGATCGAGACCAGACCGGAAACCAGGTTGATCAGGGAGCCTGGAATAAAGAACGGGCTGACCCGACGTGGACCTTTTTCAGCCAGTAGATTGCTTGTCGCCTCGATCAATGGCAAGCCGCCAACACCGGATCCGATCATAACCCCGGTACGCCAGCTGTCTTCGTCGGTCTTCGGCTCCCAGCCGGAATCTCGAACCGCCATTTTTGCAGCAGCAAGACCGTACTTGATGAATGTGTCGTAGCGGCGCTGCTCTTTTGGTTCCATCCAGTCGTCACAGTTGAATGTGCCGTTGGTGCCGTCACCGGTTTTCACTTCGCAACCGACCTGACAGGCCATGTCTGACACGTCCATACGGGTCACTCGGGTCGCACCGGACTTGCCGGCCAGAAGGTTGGCCCAACTGTCATCCACGTTGGCACCGACCGGCGACACCATGCCAATACCTGTAACTACGACTCTGCGCATGAAAACACTCCCTGGATCAGGATGATCGCTATTTTGATTGCCATGGCAACCTTCAATCAATTGAACACATATTGCTCCAGACAAACACAATGCCTGTGACCGGCATTCAACAAATACGGCAGCAATGTTTTGCACTGCCACCGCATTCTAACTCGTAATTGGTACCCCACGCCGCTGACTGGCATACGGTATGACCTGACTGAAATCAGGCTGCATTCTTTTCGATGAACCCGACGGCATCGCCAACCGTCTGGATGGTTTCAGCAGCGTCGTCAGGAATTTCAATTCCAAATTCCTCTTCAAACGCCATTACCAACTCAACGGTATCAAGGCTGTCTGCGCCGAGATCATCAATAAAGCTGGCCTCTTTTGTCACTTTGTCAGCGCTTACGCCGAGGTGCTCAACGACAATCTTTTTGACTCGATCAGCAACATCACTCATTTCATTATAACCCTCGTTAAGTTGATCCGGCGTTCGGAACTGCCCGCACCTTGCGGGAACCGAATCCGGTTCAGAAAAATCTCCAGTGGGTAAGCCTTTGTTTATATGACTTTTTCAACCAACAAAGCGCGACATTCCCACATCTACACCGCGCCTATTATCACACATTTGCCCGCTACTCCAAGCCCGAAAACCGAAACACTGCCAGGTTGTGGACGACCTGCGCAGCAGATCACAACATCGCCATGCCGCCATTTATGTGCAAGGTCTGACCCGTGATGTAGGCCGCTTCGTCACTGGCCAGATAGGCCGCTCCGGCACCGATTTCGTCCGCATGCCCCAAACGCCCGGCGGGCACAGAGGCCAAAATCGCTGCCCTCTGCTTTTCGTTGAGTCCATCCGTCATGGCCGTAGCAATGAAACCCGGCGCAATGCAGTTGACTGTGATGTTGCGCGAGGCAACCTCATGTGCGAGCGATTTTGACATGCCGATCATGCCGGCCTTGGAGGCGGCGTAATTGGCCTGACCGGCATTGCCGGTCACCCCGACAATCGATGTAATATTGATTACCCTGCCCCAACGTTGTCTCATCATGGTGCGCATGCAGTTCCTGGTCAGCTTGAACGCCGCCGTCAGATTTACGTCCAGCACAGCCTGCCAGTCTTCAGCCTTCATGCGCATGGCCAGATTATCACGGGTGATACCGGCATTGTTGACCAGAATGTCCAGGCCATCCATGGCATCCTGGGCTGCCGGGATCAGTTTCTCGATGGCATCGGGATCAGACAGATTGCAGGCAACCGCATGAGCACGCTCGCCAAGCCCTGCCCTGACCTCTTCCAGTACACTGGCGCGAGTGCCGGACAGCGCCACAACTGCACCGTTTGCATGCAAAGCCCTGGCGATGGCAGCACCAATTCCACCAGTGGCGCCGGTCACAAGGGCCTTCTTGCCGGTAAGGTCGAACATGGTCATTTCTCCTTTGGTATAATGCGGCGAACGGATTTTACAACAGGGTTCAGTTGTTCAGACTGTGCGCAACTGCCTCGATGTCCGCGACCGATATAGTGGCCATGCAGGATGCATCAGGTGCCATGCGTCTGGTCATGCCGGTCAACACCTTGCCAGTGCCGACTTCAACAAAACAGGTCACTCCATTGGCAACCATCCAGGCAACGGATTCACGCCACCGCACCGTGCCGGTTACCTGAGCAACAAGATTGGACCGTATCTGACCTGGATCGCTGACGGCGCTGGCCACGACGTTGGCGACCAGCGGCACTGACGGCGCAGCCATCTCGACATCCGAAAGAGCGCCAGCCATGACATCGGCGGCAGGCTGCATCAGCGCACAATGAAACGGGGCCGATACCGGCAACAGCATCGCACGCTTGGCACCATGCTGCTTGGCGATATCGACAGCACGTTCAACAGCGGCCTTTGAGCCGGACACGACCACCTGTCCCGGCGCATTGTCATTTGCAGCCTGGCAAACCTCGTCCTGGGCTGCTTCTTCTGCCACTTTCACCGCAGCTTCAAAATCAAGCCCCAGCAAGGCGGCCATGGCGCCTGTGCCGATCGGCGTTGCTGCCTGCATGGCTTCGCCACGCGTGCGCAGCAGGCGCGCGGTATCTGCCAGAGAAAAAGTTCCCGCTGCCGCCAGCGCCGAATATTCGCCCAGCGAATGACCGGCGACATAGCCTGCCTTGCCGGCAACAGTGATGCCGAACTCCTGCTCCAGGACGGCAACGACAGCCATGGAGACCGACATCAGAGCCGGTTGGGCATTCCGGGTAAGTGTCAGTGTTTCTGCAGGACCTTCCCACATGACGGCAGACAGTTTTTCGCCCAGCGCGTCGTCGACTTCATCAAATACCGAACGAGCAGTAGAAAATGCCTCTGCAAGTTCATGGCCCATGCCCACTACCTGCGATCCCTGCCCCGGGAATGTAAACGCAACCGTCATGTCTGCAGTCTCCAGAAAGATACAACCAAAGGAAGTAACGCCGTGAACAAGATGTAGCGGGCTTGCAGCATGGCCAGCTATGTATTGTCAAGCAGGCAGGCTTGTGTCAGCGTCCCCGACCATGTTTACAGCAGAAGAAATAGCAGACGCACGCGCCATCATCCATGAGGCGATGCCGCCCACACCTCAATACGCGTGGCCGTTATTGCAGGCCGAACTGGGTATTGAAACCTGGGTCAAGCATGAAAACCATACGCCGACCGGGGCCTTCAAGGTGCGCGGCGGATTGGTACATATGCGCAAGCGCGTCGAGCGTGGCGAAACCAATGGCGTGATCACCGCAACGCGAGGCAACCACGGTCAATCGATTCCCTACGCAGCATCACGCAACGGAGTGAAAGTTACCATTGTGGTGCCGCAAGGCAACTCGGTCGAAAAGAATGCTGCCATCAAGGCGCTTGGCGCAGAACTGATCGAAACCGGGCAGGACTTTGACGAGGCGCGGGTAGCCTGCATGCAAATCGCGCAAGATCGCGGACTCGACATGGTGCCCTCGTTTCATCGCGAGTTGGTGCTCGGCGTATCGTCATACGCACATGAACTATTTGAAGCCGCCGGCGAACTGGATGCCGTCTATGTGCCGATCGGCATGGGCTCTGGATGTTGCGGCGTGATCTCGGCGCGCGACCATCTGGGACTGAAGACCAAGGTCATCGCAGTGGTGTCCAAAAATGCCAATTGCTACAGATTGTCGGTTGAAGCCGGCCGGCCGGTTGAAACCAATTCGGCCAACACATTTGCCGACGGTCTGGCGGTGCGGGTACCCCACCCGGATGCACTCGCCATCATATCAAAGGGCGTCGATGGATTTGTCGAGGTGTCGGATGATCAGGTGGCTGACGCAATCAGGCTGTATTACCGGACCACGCATAACGGGGCGGAAGGTGCCGGTGCTGCTCCGCTTGCGGGTTTGATCGCACAGCGCGATGTGATGCGTGGCAAGCGGGTTGGCGTCATATTGTGCGGCGGCAATATTGATACCGACAAGATGGCAACGGTGCTTGAGGGCAGAACGCCTGCGCCATGACCAAACCGCACACCTGTTTGAGCTTGCAAACTGCCCCAATTACCGTATAACCCGCCCGTTCTTGAGCGGTTTTCCGGTCGGGGGCTGAACGGAAGGTCGTGTTCGTTACCTGGACATGACAGGGCTAGAAAGCCTGTCTTCCCGTGTCCCTGCTCTTTCGAGGAACCGGTATCTCGAGCCTTTCTTTCCGATGGGCTCGGGGGAGGCTATGCGCCGGAAAGTTTGTTTAAGAACAAGACTTTGGATCAAAAGAAAGGCTTTAAACATGCCATTGTACGAGCATGTGTTCATGGCGCGTCAGGATATTTCCACCGCGCAGATGGATGCACTTACGGAACAGTTCAAGACCATTATCACTGATAATGGCGGCTCAATCGGGCGCTCTGAATATTGGGGTCTGAAACCACTTACCTACCGTATTCGCAAGAATCGCAAAGCCCATTATGCGCTGATGAACCTTGACGCACCTGCGCCGGCAGTTGCTGAAATGGAACGCCAGATGGGGCTTAATGAAGACGTCATTCGTTTCATGACCATCCGTGTTGAAGAGCACGAAGAAGAGCCATCGGTTCAGATGCGCCCCAGCCGCGAGCGCAGTGATCGTCCCGGCGGCGACCGCGGTGATCGTGGCGACCGGGGTCCTCGTACCCCGCGTCCACCACGTGAGGAAACCTCCAGCGCAGAAGGAAAGAGCTAATGTCAGGTGCACGCAGACCATTCTTCCGTCGCCGCAAGAGCTGCCCGTTCACGGGCGATAACGCGCCGAAGATCGACTACAAGGACTCACGGCTTCTGTCGCGCTATATTTCAGAGCGCGGCAAGATCGTGCCCAGCCGCATTACCGCAGTATCTGCCAAGCGGCAGCGTGAACTGGCGAAGGCCATCAAGCGCGCACGGTTTCTGGGCCTGCTGCCCTACGTCGTGAAATAAGAAGACATATTTCCCTGGTCAGGCAATTCAGCGTGATCAGGGGCCAACTCGGTATTAACCGGTTGGGGCAGGCTTTTGTATCTGCCTCTAACCCATCGCAAGATGCGGGACAGCCCAGATGATCAACAACTGGATCGTAATAGGCGTTATCGCCGGACTGACAGCAGGCTTGCTGCATGCAGGCGGCAGCTCAGGCAATGCGATCGGCCTCATGCTGATCTATCTCGCGTCTTTTCCACTGTTTGTTGCCGGTTTGGGCTGGGGTGCGATAGCCGCAGCGCTCGGCGCGCTGGTGATGGTCGTCGGCTACCTGATCGTATTTGGCTGGAAGGCCGCGTTCTTTATTGCACTGAGCGCCGGTATTGCGCCAGTGGTGTTAAGTCACCTGGCCATGCAAAACAGGCCCGCTTCGGCTGCCCCATCCGATGAAGGCGAAGTTTCCGACACCGGCACAGTCTGGTATCCCGAAGGCCGTCTCGTCGTCTGGACAGCTTTGGCGAGCGCTGCTTTGAGTGTGTTTGTCATTCTTGCTCTGGGTCCTGATGTCGACACTTTCCGCGCCTCGGCCGGACAGGTTTTACAACCACTTTTCGATGAAATGGCCAAACGGCCCAACTCGCCGACGGCTGAACAAATTGAGCAGATACGCTCGTTTGTTGTCCAGATACTGCCCGCCGCACTGAGCATCGTTTGGTGCATATCAACCATGGTGAACATGTACCTGGCAGGCAGTGTGTTGCGTAAATCCGGACGTGGATTGAGGCCATGGGCGCCGTTCGGCCAGTTGGCCTTTCCGCGCTGGTCGATCTGGTTATTGTCGGCTTGTGCGGTGGCAACCCTGCTGCCTGGTACGCTGGGCGCATTTGCATGGGTATTCACATCAGCCTTGATGCTGGCGTACGCCATTTTGGGGCTGGCGGTGATGCACGGGCTGCTTGAAAACCACCCAATGCGCGGTTTTCTGCTCGGCCTGTTCTACCTGTCCATGCTGTTTTTATCGGCAATCGCGATTGTGCCACTGATCATGCTCGGCATGTTCGATCAGAGCTTCAACATCCGTAAACGAAACAAACCGCCCGATTGAGGGTGCGCGTTACTAATTAAAACATCCAAACAAGTGAACCCATCAAGGAGTAAATATCATGCAAGTCATTCTACTGGAACGTGTCGAAAAACTCGGTGCCATGGGTGAGACTGTCCGTGTCAAGGACGGTTATGCCCGCAACTTCCTGTTGCCGCGCGGCAAGGCGCTGCGCGCATCGGCAAAGAACATGGTGAAGTTCGAAGCCCAGCGAGCCGAACTTGAAGTAAAGAACGCCGCTGCGGTTGAAGTCGCCAAGACCGATTCGGAGAAGCTCGACGGTGCAAGCTTCATCCTGATCCGCCAGGCAGGTGCGTCCGGCCAGCTCTATGGGTCGGTTTCAACCCGCGATATCGCAGCAGCTGCAAGCGAAACCGGTGTCAGCGTTACCCGTAACCATGTGGTACTGCCAGATCCGATCAAGACACTCGGCCTGTATGATGTGCGCATCGCACTGCATGGCGAAGTTTCGTCAACCGTACAGATCAACGTTGCCCGGACCCAGGATGAAGCTGAAGCCCAGGCGCGCGGCGAAGACCTGACCGACAATGCAGACGAGCGTGACGAAATCCGCCGCGCAGCAGAAGAGCTGTTCGAGCAGGCTGAAGCAGACGCGGCGGCTGAAGAAGACGCTGAAGATGCTGCGGCAGACACTGCTGAAGCTGAAACTAAAGCAGCAACCGAGACAGACAACACCGAAGACTAGATCAGGAGCACTGCCCGTCTCTCAGGCGGGTAAACCTGTTCAACCTGCCATAACAAGCCGTCTGTGTACTACACAGGCGGCTTTTTTATCGCTGACGCGAGGACATCATCCGATCAACTGAAATCGCCTGA
>JBDNEZ010000279.1:0-5550 GCA_041690095.1 Anderseniella sp. | reverse complement strand
GCTGTTTTTTTCGGTTGGCCTGCATCCGCTTGGCGCTCGCTGGATCCAGGAGCACTACACGAATGACGATGCGCAGGAGACGTTCAGTTACTATGGCATCCTGAACCGTGTGGCACTGAATGTTGGCTATCATAACGAGCATCATGATTTGCCGGCAGTGCCGTGGAACCGGCTGCCAGAATTGAAGTCCAAAGCGCCTGAGATGTACAACCCGCTGAAATCATATCGCTCCTGGGCAGGTTTGCTGCGGCACTTTCTGTTTGACGGTAAATTGTCGATGCGCTCTCGCGTAACACGAGCCCGGCCTGTCAGTGCGATACGGTCACAGCGTGTCGCTGAAAACGCCGCAACGGATTAGGCGAAATGTTGATTTAAAACAATATCAATCCGCTGAGATTGATGCCACTGCTTTGCCGCCACTGGGCACGAATGCTGACAGTTGGACACCAACGACAGCATTCGGCATGTGCATCGTGGCAGACGTGATCTGTGTGAAGGTTTGCCACAGGCCGGACATTTTCCAGGACGCTGAATGATGTCCGGACCGCCGGGCTTTCAGCGTTGTCGGGTGTCCTGTAGGATGTAGCAAATACAACAAGGAGGCATCCGGCATGACCTATTACAACCTTGGTTCACATTCCCGTAAAGTTACGACCACTTCCAGCACAGCGCAGCAATGGTTCGATCGCGGATTGATCTGGACCTACGCCTATAATCACGAAGAAGCCATAGAGTGCTTTCGCAAGGCGCTCGAAGCAGATCCGCAGTGTGCGATGGCGCATTGGGGCATCGCATATTGCATTGGTCCCAATTACAACAAACCGTGGGACACATTCGAGGATCAGGAAAAGCCTGATTGCATCGGGCTCGCACGGTCATCAATCGGGGCCGCGCAAGCTTTGATGGATCAGGTCACGCCTGTCGAACGGGCGCTGATCGAGACAGTTGCCAGGCGCTATCCGGAAACCCCCGAAGTTGCGGATTACGGCCCCTGGAACGACGCCTATGCCGATGCAATGCGCCAGGTCCATGCAGCGCATAGCGATGATAGCGACATTTGTGCATTGTTCGCCGAAGCGATCATGAACCGGACGCCCTGGAAGCTGTGGGATCTGCCGAGTGGAAAGCCGGCTGAAGGCGCCAACACACTCGAGGCAATCGATGTGCTTGAAACGGCATTCGAGAGTTTGCCCGATGCGTGGCAGCATCCGGGGCTGCTTCACATGTACATACATCTCATGGAGATGTCGCCTCATCCGGAAAAAGCACTGCGCCATGGCGACCACCTCACTACCCTGGTGCCTGATGCCGGACATCTGCTTCACATGCCGACACACATCGACGTTCTGTGTGGTGATTACATGAATGTCGTGCTGCGAAATGAGGCGGCGATTATTGCTGACCGGAAGTTTCTGCTAAGTGAAGGTGCCGACAATTTCTACTCGGTGTATCGCTGTCACAATTATCACTTCAAGATTTATGGCGCGATGTTCCTTGGGCAGCCGACGCGAGCACTGGAGGCGGCCGAAGACCTGATTGCCAACCTGCCATCTGCTACCCTGCGTCCAATGGCCGACTGGTTCGAAGGATTCATTCCGATGAAGCAACATGTTCTGATCCGGTTCGGGCGCTGGCATGACATACTCGCCCAGGACCTCCCCGAGGACCGTCAACTGTACTGCGTGACGCTTGCCATGATGCACTACGCCCGCACAGTCGCACTGTCCAATTTGCATCAGATACCTGCGGCAGAGGCTGAAAGCGTAAAATTCTACGAAGCCCTGGAAAGCGTTCCGGAGAGTCGGATGTTGTTCAACAACACCTGCAGGGACATCCTCAAGGTTGCAGAGCAGATGATGTTGGGTGAGCTCAACTATCACAAGAGTGAGCATGAAGTTGCATTGGACCACCTTCGCAGATCCGTCGAAATAGATGACAGTCTGCCCTATGACGAACCCTGGGGGTGGATGCAACCTGCACGCCATGCACTGGGTGCGCTGCTGCTGGAACAAGGCGAAACCAGCGAAGCCGAAGCGGTTTATCGGGCCGATCTGGGTCTTGATGCGACATTGAGCCGAGCGTGCCAGCATCCGGCAAATGTATGGAGCCTTCACGGACTGTACGAATGCCTCACCAGCCGCGGTGAAGTGATCGAGGCGGCCCACATCAGGTTGCAACTTGACAAAGCGTTGGCGCGAGCTGAGGTGCCGATCAGGGCATCGTGTTACTGCCGCCAGCAACGAGTGGCGGCACAGTAATAGTCAGTTTCTTCAGTATAAGGCCAATCGTTCATCCTGGTTCAGGACCGGCCGCGGTTGTGCCCGGTCCTCCAGAATCAGGCATCATGCACGTTGATCCGCCGCCAGCGCGCTTCAACCAACGAGTATGCCGCAAATGCCAGCAACCCGATGCCAATTGCTGCCAGCAGCCAGTTGCCGCCGGGCAACTGGTGGATGTAGTTCAGCGCTGACATCAGATCAGCCTTGCCCTGCTGCGCACCCGCGAGCGTAAAACGCTTGAAAAACAGCACCGAAATCACCGCCAGTACCAGGCCGCGCGCCACCAGGCCGGTTCTCGACACCAGGTCGACATAGGCCATATTGCTTCTGTCGACCTCGATATGATCACGGTATTTCGCATGGTAGGCTTTCCACCAGTGCGCGATAGCCACGCCGGCAAATATCAGGCTGAAGGCCAACGCCGCCCAGGTACTGCCGATGACACCGGCGAGCCTGTCGGATGCGCTGCTGTTCGAACTGCCGCTGGAGCCAAACACCCCGATGAGCGACAGGGTGTAAACGCCAAGGGTCGCGTAAGTGGCGGCACTTGCCAGCAGGCCAAGGCGCACTGCTGCGCCGCTGAGCGAAAGCCCATGATCATCGGTATCAAATATTGCCTGGACGAGGCGCCAGCTCACATAGCCGGCGAGGCCAACAAGCAATGCGATGATCAGCGCCATGCCGAGCGGCAATTGCAGCACTTCAAGCACCGCGCCCTTGGTGTCTTTTTTCTCAAACGACCAGAAAGCCGCGCCAATGGCGAAGCTGCCGATCACCAGGTAAATCAGGCCGCGTGCTGCATATCCAGCACGTGCGAATGGAATGATGAAGTGTCGCGGCAGGTTTTGCATGCAAGGTATCCTGTTTTCCGGTGCAGTCAGATTTTGGAGTGTCCCAGTTCATCTGTTTGCCGGGTACGGTTGTGTTCGATATAATGCGCCACAAGCCAGCATGCGCACGCCCAGCCTATGCCCAGGCACCAGCCGGCGGCTACATCACTTGGCCAATGCACGCCGAGGTATATCCGGCTTACCCCGATCAGCACGGCAACGCTCATCGCCGTGACCAGAACAAAGATCCGCAAGGCACGGGTGGAACATAATCTGATCACCAGGGCCGCCAGGGTCAGGAAAGTGAGCATGGAAATCATCGCATGCCCGCTGGGAAAACTGGCAGTGAAAGTGCGGTCCAGATGGTCCACGAGGTCCGGTCGCGACCGCTCGATCAGATGTTTCAGAAGGCTGGAAACGGCACTGCCCGATGCAAATGAGGCGATCAGGAATATTGCAAGCGGTCGATGACCTGTCAGTGCCAGCCCGACACCCACGATCACCACGGCCATGATCAGGATGGCATAGCCGCCCAGCGCCGAATATTCCGCCATCATCTCCTCGAACCAGGCCGGCCCCAAAGGATCGGTAATGTCCGCAGCGCTGCGGAACATCAGCAAAATCTGTTGATCGACCGGGCCGGTCATCCCGGCAGCCATCGCCAGCCAGATCACTGTAAAGCCCGTCAGGCTGGCGAGCATGATCGCGAGCACCCGCGCGCAATTGTTGCGCGCGCTACTGTCCGCGTCACGGCGGTGATAAGCTTTGGTCTTATCTGCCAGCCTGAAATCCCCCTCAGCTTGTGTCGTCACTGTCGAATAGCTTTTAACGCACCAAACCGCAGATCGTTCCAACGACCTTTACGCCGAAACAGGTCATCAAGCCGGCTAATGGATTTGGTTGAACTGCCGCTGATGCGCAAGCTAGGCGCTGCGGCGCGCACGAGGTTGTTCTCTCAATCGCGCAATCCACTGGTTGCAATGTTTATAATCTTGACCCGAGCAGGGTGCCTTCCTCGATGGCGCGCTGGGCATCCAGTTCACCGGCAAAGCTTGCACCGCCGATGACGTGCACCGGCAGGCCCGCGGCTTTCAGGTCATCAGCCACCGGGTTGACCGACAACTGGCCCGCGCACAGCACGATGCTGTCGCACTCAATCAACCTGTCCTCGTGGTCAACCGAAATGTGCAAACCTTCGTCATCAATCCGCCGGTAGGTGACCCCGGCAATCATCTCAACGTTTGCGCGCAGCAATATGAGCCGGTGCACCCAGCCGGTTGTCTTGCCGGGTCCACTTCCCATGCGACCGTCCGAGCGCTGCAGCAATATCACATCGTGGGCAGGTTCGTGTGCCGCGATATCCTGCGCAACGCCCCATGTGGCACGGAACTCAGCCGTGTCCAGGTGGCTGGCCGATCCACGTTCCACCAGGTGCACAGCCACGTCCACACCAACCCCGCCCGCACCGATCACGGCGACACGCCTGCCGGGTTGGCGCGCGCCGCACAACAGCTCTTCATAGGTCATGACGCAAGGATGCTCTACACCGGCAATGTCCGGCACAAATGGAGTAACCCCGGTTGCCATAACCACATCGTCGAAACCGGCCAGCATGGCGCCATCCGCACGGTTATTCAGTTGGATCGTGACTCCGAAGGCCGAAGCCCGGTTGCGGTAATAGCGCAGCGTTTCGTTGAATTCTTCCTTGCCGGGGATATGGCGCGCCAGCAGGAACTGCCCGCCGATCTGGTCAGATGCTTCAAACAGGGTGACCTGGTGACCGCGTTCTGCCGCAGTCACGGCACACGACAGCCCGGCTACACCGGCACCAACCACGGCAATCGCGCGCGGTTTTGCGGTTCGCTGCCAGTTGATCAGTGTTTCACGGCAGGCCCGCGGATTGACCAGGCAGGTTGCGTCCTTGCCGCTGAAATAATGATCGAGGCAAGCCTGGTTGCAGGCAATGCAGGTGTTGATTTCCTCTGGTTTTCCGCGCCGTGCCTTGTCTGCAAAGCCGGCGTCGGCCAGAAAGGGACGGGCCATCGATACCATATCGGCGTGGCCGTCCGAGATCACGCGCTCGGCGGTTTCCGGCGTGTTGATGCGGTTGCTGGCGACAAGCGGAATGGCGACCGCGCCCATCAGTCGTTTGGTTGCCCACGTCCATCCGGCGCGCGGCACTGCCTGCGCAATGGTGGGTATGCGGGCCTCGTGCCAGCCGACACCCGAATTGAGAATGTCGGCTCCGGCTGCTTCTGCGAGCCTGGCAAGGGCTGCGACCTCCTCGAACGGGCTGCCGCCCTGCACTATGTCAAGCACCGAAAGCCGGAACATGATGATGAACTGCGGATCGGTTGCAGCGCGCACCGCCTTGATGACCTGAACCGGAAACCGGGCGCGGTTTTCAAACGAACCACCCCACCTGTCGCTGCGTCGGTTGG
>JBDNEZ010000278.1:0-18866 GCA_041690095.1 Anderseniella sp. | reverse complement strand
GAGCCCACGCGGACCCGCCTTGTTCAGGCGCGCCCGCGCCCCAGTGAGCCCCTGCCCGGTCTTTTGGCCCGGCATGGCGAGACGTTTGATAGCGTCGACGATGCAGATCTGGACCCGTTGCTTGAGCGCATTGATGACGCCTGAATTGTGCTCATCGGTGAAGCCAGCCATGGCACCTGCGAGTTCTACAGAATGCGTGATCGCATCACTAGACGGCTGATTGAGGACAAGGGATTCAAAATCGTAGCGGCAGAGGCAGACTGACCGGATGCGGCACACATCGACCACTATGTCCGCAGTCGCGACACACCGCCGAGCGGATGGGAGGCGTTTGCCCGGTTTCCCACCTGGATGTGGCGCAATCAGGAGACCAGGAGCTTCGTTGACTGGTTGCATGAGCACAACAAGTCGAAGGCGTTCGATTTCCGCTGTGGCTTTTATGGGCTGGATTTGTACAGCCTTTACACTTCCGCACGCGCGATCACGGACTATCTTGAAGACGTGGATCCCGAGCTGGCGATGGTTGCCCGGCACAGATATGGCTGCCTCAGCCCATGGGAAGCAGATCCGGCAGCTTATACCAGATCTCAGTAACAGCGACGCAGTTCATGTGCACGCGGCGTGTTTGAATAAAGCGCCGTAAAATGCCAGTGCCCGCGTTGGGTATGAAAAATCGGCAGCGATGCACCTTCGGCCGCAGCGAACCGGCGCGGCTGTATCAGCGGAAGTTGTCCGGCGTCTGCCCTCTCGCGGTATTCACGATCCACATCAAGGATATCGGCGACATCCGGCAATTCAATCTTCGGCGGTTGCTTGCCGATCCGCCGGCGTTGCAGCAGGCTCGCCAATGCCTGGCGAATGGCCGTAACGCGGCGCAAACCGATCCCTGGAATTTTGTCCAGACGCCCATCATAGGCTGCAACTTCAAGGTCTTCCAACGTATCGACATGCAGGCCGGCTTCAATATCTGCGGCCAGTTTGGGTCCAATGCCCGGAATAGTGCGAAACAGTTTCACCGGATCGGTCGAACCGCGCAACCGCTCAAGTTGCAGCCAACGGCCAGTCTGGATCATTTCAACAATGGCTGACGCGATCGATTTGCCGATGTGCGGCAACTCGATCAACCCGTGAACTCCGTCGCGGGCAACAATGCTCCGGACACATTCCCCCATTCTATTGAGCGTGTCAGCCGCACGGCGGTATGCCCCGGTCCGAAAGCGGTTGGCGCCTTGCTGTTCAAGCAGGTCTGCTGCGTCGTTCAGGCGGGCCGAGATCCAGCGGTTCCAGTCATTGTCCGTTATCGGGCCGTGTGGTTCCGTGTTGCTACTGCGCTGTGTCATATCACACCGGGTGGATTGAATTACGATACGGCAGTTTAGCTTTGCGAGAATGCTGTTCTTTGATTCGTGTCAAACCAGATCTGACGGTCCGCCTGCCGACCTACTCTGGAGTATCTTTTGCCTGCGGGCCAGCCCGCTGCAACGCACAGATCGCTTCATGCTGACTGAGGAATACCTTGCCCGTGAGGTGTTTCAGAAAGTCGGATCGCTGCAGCCGGTCCATCACCGGCCCCTTCACTTCACTCAGATGAAGCAGCAACCCGGCATCCTTCAACCGCTGGTTTATCGCCTCCAGAGATTCCAGCGCACTCATGTCGATCGCATTGATGGCCGGACACATCAAGATGACATGTTGCACCTCAGAACGCTCAGCGACGATGTCGTAGATGTAATCCTCAAGATATCGGGCATTGGCAAAATACAGGCTTTCATCCACACGGATCGTGAGTATGTCGCCATGGGTAACCACCTTGTGGCGTTTGACGTTTCTGAAGTGCTCGGTGCCGGGAACTTGCCCGACAATGGCTATGTGAGGTCTTGAGCTTCTGTACAGATGGATCAGAATTGATATGCCAACGCCTGCCGAAACGCCGGTTTCGACACCAAGCGCAAGCGTGATCAATATGGTGACCAGAACCGCAATAAAGTCCGCTTTGGAGTAGACCCAGGACTTCTTCAGGATCGAAAAGTCGATCAGCGACAGCACCGCTACTATGATGGTAGCCGCCAGCGTAGCTTGCGGAAGATAGGCAAGCAAAGGCGTAAGTGCCAGCGCTGCGATGCCAAGACCAATCGCCGTGTAGGCCCCCGCAGCAGGAGTGTCGGCGCCTGCATCAAAGTTGACAACCGAGCGGGCAAACCCGCCGGTGACCGGATAACCGCCGGAAACCGAAGCAGCCATATTGGAAGCGCCAAGCGCGATCAGTTCCTGATCCGGCACAATGCGCTGCCGTTTCTTGGCTGCCAGGGTCTGGGCAACCGACACCGATTCAACAAACCCGATTATGGAAATTAATACTGCTGACCCGGCGAGACTGCCCCACAGACCGGGTGAAAACGAAGGCAGCGACAGAGATGGCAATCCCTGCGGTACATCGCCGACAAGTTTGACTCCGAGGCTTCCCAGATCAAATTGATAGGCCACGATGGTAGTGACTGCCACGGCAGCAACAGGACCCGCCTTTGCCAAAAGTTCCGCCACCCGCGATGGCAATCCCAATCTGACCAAAAGCGGTTTCAACCCTTTGCGGACCCAGAACAGGAAGCCCACAGAGCCGACACCAATTGCAATTGTGATGAGATTTCCGCTCGCAGCATTTGCAACCAGATTCTGAAGCAAATCCAGCAGATTGTCGCCGGATGCCGTGATGCCCAGTATGTGCTTGAGCTGGCTTGCTGCAATGATGATGCCGCTGGCCGTGATGAAGCCTGAAATAACCGGGTGCGAGAGGAAATTGGCCATGAAACCCAACCGGAACACACCCAGCATCAGCAGAAAGGCACCGGACAGGAAGGCCAGTGTCATCGCGGCTTCTATATATTGTGGTGTGCCGGTTGCCGCGATCTTGCCGACGGCGGCAGCCGTCATCAGCGACACCACGGCAACGGGACCCACAGCCAGCACCCGGCTGGTGCCAAACACCGCATAGGCAATCAGCGGCAGCATGGAAGCGTACAGACCCATTTCAGCCGGCAGGCCTGCTAGCAGGGCATAGGCCAGTGATTGCGGGATGAGCATGATCGTGACAATCACGGCAGCGACCAGATCATTGGTCAGGGTGTCGCGCGAATATGTCTTGCCCCAGTCAAGAACCGGCAGGTAACGGGCGAGCATCCCGGCCAGGGATCTATCGGCTTTGGTCATCCGCGTATCAGTTCACGATCTCAGGCTCTGCCAGCCACTCACGTCCGCCGATCTTGCCATGCTTGACGTTAGACGGGCACAAGCCATGACCGTCATAATACGCGATACCCTGCAACTTGCCCCTGTCCGACAGCACATTGTTGGCAGCCTTCTCGATTTCCGCAAACAGTGACTGGTCTGCACTTTCGTCATCGCGGCGATTGCAAATGATCGATCTGACCCCCAGTTTTGCCAGGGTTGTCACGTCAGCCGCAAGCATCTGCGGGCTCACACTGAGCTGGCTTTTGATTTTTTCCAGGTCCATTGCGCTGTCTCCCGGTATTGGTCGCCGAACCGGCGGAAACCCGATTTAAATTGCATTGACAGGCACTTTGAGCATCGGCTTGCCATCTTTGTCCTCGGGCACCCGGCCTGCCCGCATGTTCACTTGCAGTGACGGCAGGATCAGCTTCGGCACGTCCAGCGTGGCGTCGCGTGCATTGCGCATGGCGATAAACTCATCACGCGATTTGCCCTTGCCGACATGGATGTTTGTCTCGCGCTCTTCGGCCACGGTGGTTTCCCACTTGATCTCGCGGCCGCCCGGACCGTAATCGTGACACATGAACAGTCGCATTTCGTCTGGTAGCGACAGCACTTTCTGGATCGAGTCATAAAGCTGACCGGCATCGCCACCGGGAAAGTCAGCCCGCGCCGAGCCCCCGTCAGGCATGAACAGCGTATCGCCGACAAAGGCCGAGTTACCAATCACATGGACCATGCATGCCGGGGTGTGACCAGGCGTGTAAATGGCAACTGCATCCATGCCGCCAATCTTGTATGTATCACCATCCCTGAACAATGCGTCGAACTGCGAACCGTCACGCTGGAATTCAGTGCCTTCATTGAACACCTTGCCAAATGTGTCCTGAACCACCGTGATCTTGTCTCCGATACCAATCTTGCCGCCAAGCTTGCCCTGAATATACGGCGCACCCGACAGGTGATCGGCGTGAACGTGAGTTTCGATCAGCCATTCAAGCTTCAGACCATTCTTGGTGATGTAGTCAATGATCTCATCGGCGCTGCTATAGGTGATACGACCGGCTGCATAATCGATATCCATGACTGAATCGATCACCGCACAGGAGTCGGAATCCGGGTCCTTCACCACATAACTGATAGTGTTGGTGGCTTCGTCAAAGAAAGCCGCAACATCCGGCTTTACGCTCGTATCCAGGGGAAACTCAGTCATCATCACTCCTCACATTCATTCTTCTGAATATATATAATTTATGTAGCTGGAGTTGCAACCGGCTATTGCTGCGGCAAATCGTTCAATCTTTCCATTTGCCATCCGACCGGCTGCCTGGATATCCCGCTGGCAGATTCCAATGAAGCCGTGACGTGCGCACACTGCATTGATCCTGATCAAGCTTCTGGCAGGCCCGATACACACCTGGGTGGACGGGCACCACCCGCACAAGGTTGCAGCAACACAACCACCTGTGATGGCGATAGTCTCGTTACGGCTGCTGGATCGTTTTCAGATACTTGACCAGCCGCCGGATGCGATCCATCGCCACCCGGGCGCCGGTTTTCGCGTCTTCGATGAGTACCCCCTCACCGACCGCCTGGCGCACGAACAACGCGCCCCAAATAGGCATTTCAGATGTACCGTGAGCCAGCGGCATGTCCAGTCCCTCAATTTTTTTGAAGACGACCTCAGCCGGAAAAACACCACCTGCGCGGGTCGCGATCCTGGTCAGATCAGCCGGAGGTGTTTTCAGTTCCTCTGCGACAGGCCCGTTTCCTCTGGCATCGCTGCCATGACAAACACTGCAAAAAGTATCGAAATCCTTCGTCGCTTTGGCCAGTTCGCTGGAGGTCAACGCAGGCGCCGTCACAACAGCGGTGGCTGATGCCAACCGGACATCAGTTATCATAACCGACAGCACGACCGGCACGACAAACCCAAACAGGCGCTGCAACTTAAATTTCATCGGATTCCATCCTTTGGTATAACGATTTCCCAACTTAGTATTCATGCTGGTCGTTTTTGAGACTGCCACCTTGATATGCATCAATTGGCTCGCCGACAGCTTGACTTCGCCAATATCCCGTCCAGCTGCCTCCGCCGGTGACCGGCGATATCTTCGCAACTGACCTGCAAAATCACAAGACAAGCGGTTTGCCCGGTTTCGCTATTTCCGCAACCAGCGCCTGTGCTGCGGCCTCGATGAGTTTTGCGCCGTCATCCGGGTTTGCAAGGCTGGAGTCAGCGCCCTTGCGGCCATCGGGATATCGCCTGCGAAAATCATGCGCATCACTGAAGCCGCCGTCAGGTGCCGTTTGCGGGTTCAGTGCAACGTGCTTCGCCGTGTGAGGAAATGCGTGCTGGGTAATCGCGATTTCCGATGGCGTGGCATGAGATCCGTGGCCACGGGGATACATTTCCGCCAGCAGTTTGCGTATGCCGGGCAGGTCAAACCAGCTCTTCAGGGCGAGTTCCAGCCTGTCTGGATTGGGCTGCACAGAGCGTTGCGCATGGATTTCCCCGAATGCCGCGGCCACGGTGGCAATATTGCCGCCATGGCCATTCAGAAATACGATCCGTTGAAAACCGGCATGCGACAGCGAAGACACCACATCCTGAACCACCGCCATCAGGGTTGACGGTTTCAATGAAATGGTGCCGGGAAATGCAAGATGCGATTGTGCCATTCCCAACGCCAGAGTGGGGCCGACCAGGAAACCGCCCAGGTCTCCGCCGCGACGCGCGATGATGTCAGCGCACATTGCGTCTGTCCCCAGCAACCCCATGGGGCCGTGTTGTTCAACCGACCCGATCGGCATGACGATGGTCCTGGAGGTTGCCAGGTAAGCTTCAATCTCTGTCCATGTCGCTTCTACAAGCAGCATTGCTTACTCCTGTTTCGTTTGCATGTTGGCAGACAAGGCCCGGTGGCAGATGTCGTACACGCCGACAGGCAACTTGGTTTTGTTTAATCGCACAAAGTTGGCGCAATAAGCACCTTGCTGGTGCCATCCGGCAAATTGGGACTCGGCATAATACCAGATCTCAGTAACAGCGACCCATTTCACCGGCTTTGCAGCATATGCAAGCTGTAACCGTCAATGACGATATGGCATGTAGGTAGAAATCCGTGACACGGATGACACCGTGTTCAAACACTCCTTGCAGATACGTCCGGGCAGTTGATCACCACGCCTGGTTGCAGGTCTACGCTGCCGGGTTGCCAATTCTGCGATAAGTGAAATCATCGGCAGATGCGCCAGTAGCCTGGGCTTGCCCGGCAATCTTCAGCATGGTGGCGTGATGCGGCGACAGGGAACAGGCCGGATCCGTGGCTGAAGCGTCACCGGTTAACGCCAGCGCCTGACATCGGCACCCTCCGAAATCTGCCTCACGCCGCTCACATGATCTACACGGTTCCTGCATCCAGTCGGTTCCGCGATAGGCTTCAAATGCCGGTGAACTTTCCCAGATGTCCGCCAGTGATTTTTGTTTCACATTATCGAACTTCAAATGCGGGATTGTGTGCGCCGCATGACATGGCATGGCTGATCCGTCCGGGGTGACCATGAAGGCGTCCTGAGCCCAGCCCCCCATGCAGGGTTTGGGGAATTGCGCATAATAGTCCGGAGTGACGAAATCGATCAGCAGAATACCGCGCAGACGTTCGCGGGCCTCCTCAACCAGATCGACCTGCGCCATCACGTCGTCCCAGGCGGGCATGAGCTGAGTGCGGTTGATCAGCGCCCAGCCGTAATACTGGACATTTGCGATCTCCAGCCGGTCTGCGTCCAGTTCGAGAGCAAGATCAATGAAATCCGGCACCTGGTGAATATTGTGCCGGTGGATCGGGGCATTCAGGGTCAATGGCAGCTTCGCAGCACGAACAGCGTGCGCGGTCGCCAGCTTGTTTTCATGCGCACCTTTCATGTTGCCGATCAGTTCCGTGATCTCGGCAGTAGCTCCCTGAACAGACAATTGCACGTGATCCAGCCCGGCATCCTTCAGGGCCATAATTCGTTCAGGCTTTACATTTACGCCGGCCGTGATCAGGTTTGAATAAACCCCGCGCGATGACAGCGCCGCTACAAGATCCTCAAGGTCGGTTCGCAGGGTCGGTTCACCGCCGGACAGATGCACTTGCAGAATGCCGAGGTCGGCGGCTTCTTTGAACACCCTGGTCCAGTCCGCAGTTGCAAGTTCCGCCTGCGCTTTCAGCAATTTGGCAGGATTGGAACAGTACGGGCACTGCATCGGGCAGCGATGGGTGAGTTCCGCGAGCATTCCAATGGGGGGTCCGGGAGCTGTCATGCGATGACCAGCCTTCTGTCAGCCCAGGTTTGCAGGAATCCGCACACGTCGTCTCCAACCACTTCTTCAGATGCATCGTATTCGGCAGCAAGTGATGCAACTATCTCAGCCACTGTAGCCTTTCCGTTACATCTTTTGAGAATGTCGTAACTGACATCATCCGGCCACATGACTTTTTCCGGCGACAACAGTGCCCATGCGCTGCGTACCGGCTCGAACTGCAATCGCACGAATGCCGGCAATCCCGGGCGGCTTTCTCGGGTGATCATGATACGATGACGTTTGGCTGCTACCATGGCGGGTTTCAGCTGACCTCCGGGATGAATGCGCCGGGTGCGATGTTGCCGCCAGGTTCCACATAGGCAAACTGCAATGCATCCAGCATGGCCCACAGAATATCGCACTTGGTAATCAGCGCATTGACGCACGCCTGCTGTTTTTCTGCCGTGTCGGCGTGGCGCTGCACATAGCTCAACGCACATTCTGCATCGCGTGGTGCCTGATGCATCCTGGGTTTGAAATAGGCCAGCGTGTCTTCGGTGATGTAATCATACTTTGCCAGCATGGCGGGCACACGTTCACTGATGACCTTTGGTGAAAACAGCTCGGTAAGCGAGGATGCCACTGCTTCAAGAAAGCTGCGCTGCGACACCAGCGTCAGATACTGGTTTACCGCAAACCGGGTCGCGGGAAGTGCTTCGGTCTCAGACATCACCATGGCTTCATCCAGACCAAGTCCCGTGGCCAGCGCGATCCAGCGCTTGATGCCGCCGATCTTGTCGGCTGAGCCATCGTGATCAATGATCCGTTCGCGCCATTCAATGCGAAATTCGGAATCCTCCGCACGCGACAGGATGATGGCATCCTTCTTGGGGATGGCCGCCTGATAGCAATACCGGTTCAGTGCCCAGGCCTGCATCTGTCCCTTTGTCAGGCTGCCGGCGGTCATCATTTTATGGAACGGATGGTTTATGTGGTAGCGCGCGTCGCCAACATCGCGCAGTATTTCTTCCAGCCGCTGCTTGGAGACGGCATCTCCGCTGATGATCCAGTCTTCACTCACAGTTCGACCTCCTGGCCGTCATGACCAACTTCCCATCCTGCCTCTGAAACTGTCTTTCGTTCCTGAGAGGCCGGATCAAGCACGGGATTGGTATTGTTGATATGAACGAAGATACGCCGGGCAACGGTTATATCTCTGAGCGATGCCAGCGAGCCGTCATCCCCGGACATGGCTATATGGCCCATGCGGGCGCCGGTCTTGGCCCCCACTCCTGCATCAGGCATTTCCGTGTCGGTGAAAACCGTGCCGTCAAACAACAGGCATCCGGCCCCCGATATGCGGTCGCGCAATTCATCCGTGACGCGCGCGCAGCCTGGAATGTAGTGGGCGCATTCATTCGCGGCCGCCCCCGGGGCAGCTATGCGGACACCGATGGTGTCACCGTCGTCCGACCCGAAATTCACAGGATCGGAGCTGTCTTCCAGAAACAGCGCAATCTTGCCGGGAACAGCGTAGGTTTCAATTTCGATACCCAGAGGACCGTCGGGGCCTTCAAGCTGTGTTATGCCGCCCAATGGCAATTCAATCCGCTGCACCAGCGTTTCATCGAGAACCCTGAATATCGGATTGTTGGCCAGCGTCTCAAGAATTCTGGATGACGCGTACAGGTTGAACGCTTCTTTCTCGCGCAGGGTCAGAAGTCCGGCAATATGGTCAACATCGGCGTTGGTCAGCACAACGGCCTTGATGGGTGAATTGCGTAACGGCCCGTTTACATCCGGCTGCAGTTCCGGCGTGTTGGATATCTGTTCGCGAATGTCCGGAGAGGCATTGAACAACACCCAGTTGGAGCCGTCCGCAGATGCAGCGATGCTGGACTGTGATCTCGGGGTCAGCCGGGATCGCTTTGACCTGACATCACGGCTCAATCTGTAATTGCAGTTCCACTGCGGGAAACCGCCACCTGCAGCGGACCCAATGATCTTTAGCTTCACGACCACCTGCCAAAGCAAACGCGCGATCCGGCAAGCGGACGCGCGCGCTTGATAATATCAGTCAAAACCACGCGGACCGCAAACGGCGTGAGTGGCTCAGCCGTAGTTACTTGCTGACTGATGCGGGCAGGTAACGGGAAATTTCAAACCCGGCTTCTACCTGACACATTGCCGGCTTTGCCCAAACTTTCTTCATGATGAAGGCCTCCAAATTTGCATTCCTGGCTCCATTAAGCGGGCCAATCCAGATAAATGTAACCAAGATCAGACCAAATTCAAAATCCTATTTTTCTCAAAAAATGTGATCCATATGAAATAACACGAGAAATTACCTATTCCCATTCAAGTTCAGCAAACGCTGCAGAGACATTTCTGACGTTGAACCCATCAAACAGCAACCATGCCTGTTTCTCGCCGGGTCCGATTTCGCGAGCAATTTGCGACAAGGGCACGCTCGTTTCGATATACTCACAGATCTGGACAACCAGACTGTCAGGATAGCATTTTTGATCACCCCGTGCATCCGGTCATTGCACGACCGCGGGCTCATGACCTGGCGCAACACGTGAAATTTTTTCTGCCATCAGTCTGTCCAGCGGAGCCAACCAGCCCCTTACGTTGGGTCCGCAATGCTCATCAAAACAGAACTGCAATTGACGGAGTAGTTTTCCATGCAGGTACAAGCTGGTGCAATCTGCAACATCAACGCTTTAGGTTGTGCAAGACCTCCGTTTGCCGCAATATCCATCGGGTTGGATTCTGAGCCCGAGGTACGAAATTGACTGAACCACGATCCCCCCGCCTGGCGGTTCTGATAGATGCTGACAATGCATCGGCGCGAATTGCCGACGGGCTGTTCGAGGAAATTGCCCGGATCGGCGAGGCCAGCGTGCGACGCATCTATGGCGATTTCTCGAGCGGCCGTTCAAAAGGCTGGGCAGATCAACTGTCAAAGCACGCCATCATTCCACATCAGCAATTTGCCTATACAACCGGCAAGAACGCCTCTGACATCACACTCGTCATTGATGCCATGGACCTGCTGCACAGCGGCAGGTTTGACGGCTTCTGTCTGGTGTCTTCCGACAGCGATTTCACCCGACTCGCAGCCCGGATAAGGGAACAGGGCGTCGATGTGTTTGGCTTCGGCGAACAGAAGACGCCGGAGAGTTTCCGGCAAGCCTGCCGGAGATTCATCTACACGGAAAATCTGCTGCCTGGCGCAGTGACCAACGATGATGATCGGCAACCTCAAACCGCGTCACTTCAACCAGCCAGTGCAGCAACGCCCATCATCGAGAAAGTTATCGAGCAGATCGAGACCGAGGACGGCTGGGTCCCGCTGGGCCAGGTCGGCAACCTGCTTTCCAACCTGTCGTCTGACTTCGACCCGAGAACGTTTGGATCCCGAAAGCTGAGTGACCTCATTCGTAAAACCAATGCCTTCGAGATTGACAATGCACAAGGTCGTGCGATGCGCATTCGCATCACCCCACCGGCAAAAAAACCAGCCGGTGCAAAACCAAAATCGAAGTCCTGAAGCTCCCAATCGACCTCATACCGAAGCGCTGTCCGAATACTGGGAAACGGTTCTCAACGGGCAAAGACCAGCACCGACAGCGCTGCTTGCAATTGACCTTTACATGGAACAGCCTTACGGCTCTCAACAAATCAAACAAATCAGGCGTATGGTCAACTTGCAACAGTCCAATACTTCTTCGCTTACTGAGCGGGCGTATCGCCAGATTGAGGAGATGATTGTAACGCTCCAGTTGACGCCTGGACAAATATTGTCTGAAGCCGGCCTCATGTCTGAACTGGCAATTGGTCGTACACCTATCCGCGAGGCACTCCAGCGTCTCGCATTCGAAGGCCTCGTCGTCATTATGCCACGACGCGGCGTACTCGTTTCCGAGATAAATCACGCGCGCCGACTCCAGTTGCTTGAACTGCGCCGCGAGGTCGAACGCCTCATCATGCGTGGAGCCGCAAAGCGGGCCACACCGGAAGAGAACGAGACGTTTGCGAAGCTGGCAGCAGACTTCGAAAGTGCCGCCGATGCCGACGATGATGTGACGTTCATGCGGCTTGATCTGCAATTCAACAAACTCACGATACGGGCGTGCAGGAACGAGTATGCGGCAAAGACGATGCAGCTCATGCAGGGCCTCGCCCGCCGCTTTTGGTATCAGCACTACAGGCAGACACTCAATTTGAAGCGCTGCGCTCACCTGCATGCCGTCGTGGCACGGGCAATTGCCGAGGGCGACCCGGACAGGGCCGCCAACGCCTCTGACCAACTCATCGACTACATGTCGGAATTCACCCGAGCCAGCATCTAATACCAGATCTCAGTAGCAGCGATCTGGTATAACTTTATCCACGCAGGATTTTGCCGGAGGGACTAGTCATCTCATGTGAACTGATATATGAGAAATGTGTAAGCTGATATATGTCAAAAGAGTAATGCGAGCCATAAAGGCCGTAAAACACATTGGGAGGACTCTATGTCGTTAAAAACAATCATGGCTGCAGGTGTTATGCTTGCGCTCATGGCCACGCCTGGCCTGAGTCAGGACAAGCCTAAAACCCATGAATTCAACATGGCAACCGGCTGGTCAGGTGGCCCGTTGATGGACATTGGCGCCAAGGCCTTTGCCGATAAAGTCAAGGAAATGTCCGACGGTCGTATTCAGATCGAGGTTTATCCAGCCGGTACACTTGGCCCCGGATTGAAAGTATCCGAAACCGTGAAGAACGGTGTCGCCGACATGGGGCATACCTGGATTGGCTATGACTGGGGATCCGACCGGACAGCCGTGCTGTTTGGCGGCTATGCCGGTTCGTTCGATACCGAGCGCATGCTGCACTGGATGTATCGTGGTGGCGGCGCTGAACTTCAGGCGGAATGGCGAAAAGAAAAATTCAATCTCGTATCCATGCCCCTGTTTATCCGCACGGCAGAAGTATTTTTGCACTCGCGCAAGCCGGTCAAGACGCTCGCAGACCTTCAGGGTCTGAAGCTGCGCACCGCAGGTGCCTGGCTTGAAATCTCTCGCGAAATGGGTGCCGCGCCGGTAACCATGCCGGGTGGCGATGTTTATGCGGCACTGGAGCGTGGCACAATTGATGCAACCGAATGGGGAACCCTGTGGGAAAACCAGTCACCCGGTTTCCATCGCGTCACAAAGTACGTGATCATCCCCGGCGTGCATCAGCCAACCGCACCGTTCGAGCTTGTGATCAATCCGGATGCCTGGGCCAAGCTGTCTGAAAGCGACCAGCAGATCATTCGCGATGCGGCTTTCAACACCACCTTGAACTCATGGCTCACAATCGGTCAGAATGACGCCAAGGCTCTGGCATTCTTCCGCGAACAGGGCAACGAGATCATCGAACTTGATCCCGAAGTTCAGTTCGAGGCCCATGACGCCGGCATTGCCTGGGCAGAAAAGATTGCAGCCGATAACCCCTGGTTCAAAAAGGTGATGGACAGCCAGAGCTCTTTCGCCGAGCTATGGAAAAATGCCGACAGCTATCGCAAAGTAAAAGCACGCGACGCAGAGTAGCATTGTGGAGCGCATTATCAGGATGATCGAAGCATTGACTTCGATCATGGGGGGGATTGCGGCAGTGCTCGTGATCCCCCTCATGCTGGCCACAACGTGGGAGGTCTTTGCGCGCTATGTGCTGGGTGCACCTACCATATGGGCCTTTGAGCTTGGCTACATGTTGATGGGGGTTCACTTCCTGCTCGGAGGCGCGCTGGCGCTCAAGAACCAGGTTCACGTCCGCATTGACCTGATCTACGCACGGCTGTCCGGCAGGCGTCGCGCGCTGATTGATCTTACACTGTACACATTCTTCATATTGCCCGCAGTAACACTCATTGTCATGCGCTTTGGCGAGTACACATTCGCCTCTTTTCAATCCGGCGAGCACTCGGGCCAGTCAGCATGGAACCCGTTGATATGGCCATTTCGAGCAGCAATCGTCGCAAGTTTTGTCCTGCTTGGCCTTCAGGTCGTGGCTGAAATCCTGAAGTGTGTTGATGCGATCCGCAATCGCGTCCCCTATCCAAGAGGTAAGTAGATGCTAGGATTGATGATGTTCCCGGCGCTGTTTGCGCTGATCTTCACCGGATTCCCTGTCGCATTCGCCCTGCTCTCCGTGGCGTTTGTCTTCGGCGTCTACGTGTTCGGAGACGCCGTCTTCTTCCAGTTCACCCAGAAAATCGAGGACGTTGCATCTAATTTCGTGCTCGCTGCCGTTCCCCTGTTCGTGTTCATGGGATCAATGCTGGAGCGATCCGGAATTGCGGAGCAATTGTTCGCCGCTGTGCACTTGTGGACCAAGCGGCTGCCGGGCGGGCTTGCCGTCGGCACCGTCATCATGTGCATCATATTCGCTGCCTCGACCGGCGTCATCGGTGCCACCGAGACAGTCGTTGGACTGCTCGCGATCCCGGCCATGATGAAATACAATTATTCGAAATCACTGATCTCCGGCACAATCTGCGCGGGCGGGTCGCTCGGCACCATCATACCGCCATCAGTCGTGGTTGTTGTGATGGGTCCGATTGCCGATGTTTCAATCGGTGACCTGATGGTCGGCATGATCTTTCCCGGCCTGATCTTGTCCGCCCTATATATTATCTACATCGTCGGTCTTTGCATAGTTGCACCCGCCAACGGTCCCCGCCCGCCCATCGACCCGAATGAGCCGTCAATTAACGAAAAACTGCTGATCACTGCCAAGGCTCTGGTTCCCCCCATATTCATGATTTTTGCCGTTCTGGGGTCAATCATGCTGGGCTGGGCTGCCCCGACTGAAGCGGCTGGCCTTGGCGCGTTGGGAGCGCTCTTGCTGACGATACTGTATGGCAAGTTCTCGGGACAGATTCTCTGGGAGGCGCTGATAAAAACCCTGGTCATCACTTCGATGATCATGTTCATACTGCTGGCCGGCAGCATGTTCACGGGTGTCTTCGTCGGCAACGGCGGCATGAAGGCCATCCGCGTTGCGTTAAGCACAATGGAGCTTGGCTATTGGGGGTTGCTTGCGACATTTCTCGCCATTGTGTTTATTGCCGGCTTCTTTCTCGAGTGGATTTCGATCCTGCTTATATTCATGCCGATTTTCATGCCATTCGTCAGAACGGCCGGCATGGAGCCCGTCTGGTTTTGCATGTTGATTCTGATCATGATTCAAACCAGTTATCTGACCCCCCCGATGGCACCGGCGATCTTTTATCTGCGCGGTGTCGCACCCCCTGAAATCACCTTGCGCCACATGTATGCTGGCGTCGTGCCGTTCATCGTGATTCAGGTCATCGCCTTGACCATCGTGGCCGCATTTCCTGAACTGGCTCTGTGGCTACCGGAACAATTATTGGGCTTTCGCTAAGAACTGAGGATAATGAACATGACACCTATGGAAATCAGAAATTCTCCCTGCACCACCATAACGGAACAAACTCGCGACACGTTTTTTTCCGACGGTGCTTGCGTGGTCGAACGTGCCGTCAGGGACCCCTGGTTGAAACGCTTGCGCGATGCCGTTGATCAACTCGTTGAGAGCAGCAGAACTATTACAGAGTCGGGGCCGGTGTTTGATCTGGAAGCCAGTCACAGCGCCGACAACCCGCGTCTCAGACGCGTGTCCTCGCCGTGTGATGTAGACCCGGTATTCTGGGATGTGTTGACACAGGGCCCGGTCGGGGACATCGCAGCTGACCTGCTGGGCCCCGATGTAAAATTCTACCAGGCTAAGCTGAATTTCAAATGGGCCAAGGGCGGCGCGGAAGTGAAATGGCATCAGGATCAGCCGTTCTTTCCGCATACCAATCACGCCGTTGCAACCTTCGGTGTGTATCTGAATGACTGCGGCCCTGAACAGGGTCCGCTGCAGATCCTGCCGGGTTCTCATCTTGAAGGGGCTCACAATCATTATGACGAGGAAGGCGTCTGGCGCGGGGAAATCCAGCCTGCCGTCGTGAGCGATCTGGATCTTGAAAGAGCTGTTGAGCTGTGTGCACCGGCTGGTTCCATCACGGTTCACAACTACATTACCGTCCACGGTTCGCGGCCCAATCTCAGTAATGTAGGGCGGCCATTGCTGTTGTATGTTCTGTCTGCCGCAGATGCCGCGCCTTATACCGCTCAGCCAATCGCGAGCAAGTATGAGCAGCACATCATCAGGGGTAATCCGGCCAGCCATATCCACCATGAAGAAGGACGCTTCCGTCCGCCTCCGGACTGGAGCGGCGGTTACACGTCAATATTCGAGATTCAGCAAATGAAAAAAGCCGCAATGTGAGCGAAGATTGGTTGCTCAAGTCACCATCCGATCAGATGGCCTCATCTGATCGGACCAAGATGCTCGATTCCACAATGTTTGAATATCCGTACTGATCGGGCAATTTCCGGTGCTCAACGGCTGCGGCGTTCCTCTTTCTTGACTTCAGGAAACATCCAGACGGCTGCGCACATGAAAGCGGTCAACCCGAACAACAGAACCGGTGAGGCCGTCATCAGTATGCTGTCTCGAATGTACCAGATCAGACTGCTAAACAGAATAACTGCGATGGTCAACATGGCGCGTATCTTCGGGGGCATCGTTTAACTCCGGTTAAATTGAGAACACGTTTGGAAGGCTGGACAAGGCAATCGCGCACAGTCCCAGGACTGCCAGCAATCCCAATTTCGACTCGCGAAAACTCTGCGGCAGCGGCTCGACCAGAAACGGTGCCGCCAGAATGGCAATGCCCGATATCACGATGCTCACGGCCCAGGGCAATTGCGGTGCAGTACTGATCATACCACCCAAAACTGCCATTATCGCGACGGCAGAACAATAAACCAGCACGCCACCCAACGCACCCTGCGCTGCGCGCGGTCCAATCGCCCGCGGCAGGAAACCACTGACAATGACAGCCGACCACACGGCAATGAACGCCGCTGCAACAAAACCTGCCAGCACACTGTAATCGAGATGGGCGAGTGGTCCGTTCATGTCTGCACGCGTCTCCTATTGCCATAGATATTCTTCTGATATATTAATGATCGGGAACAGAGTTGCAAGCAATTCGGAGTGAAAATGGCAAACAAAACCTACAGGGGCGACCGCACCATCGACGGCACACAAGTGACTGTCGACGCCGAAGAGCTTGACCCGCGCCTGGATATTCACACCTACACCGATCACGGCTTTGAGTGGAGTTACGAAGGCGACGGCCCCAGTCAGCTCGCGCTTGCCATGCTTGCGGTTCATTTCAGTGACGACAGCAAGGCAAAGGCTCAGTGCGAGACATTTATGTCCCGGATTGTTGCGAACTTTGGAAACGAGTGGGAAATGACGTCGAAAGACATCGACACCGCTCTGGCTAATATCAACGCTAGCGCGTGAAACATCTTTTACAGGAGGCCACTATGTCCCAGGAACTGGAACTATCACCAATGTCCGACCGGCAGCGCAATTATCGCGAGACCTACCGCCGTCGAATCGTTGGCTGGTACAATGGCTGGCTACATGTAACCGTCATTTACGCCATTGGAATTGCGGCATTGGCAATTTATTTTCAAAGCATGGAGAATGTGCGCTGGTATGAACTGCTGATCATTCCCGTGACCTTCCTCGGTGCCAACTTCTTCGAGTGGTTCCTGCACACCTACATCATGCATCGGCCGCAAAAGAACAAGGCGCTACGAGCCGTCTACATGCGTCATACGATGATGCATCATCAGTTCTTTACCGACGACGAGATGCGTTTTGCCGGTCAACATGATTGGCGCGTGACTTTTTTCCCGCCTTTCGCCCTCGTCACTTTCATCTGCATGTCTGTGCCGATTGCCCTTGTCGCCGGCTGGCTGTTTACGCCCAATGTGGGTTGGCTGGTGATCACTACCACCACAGCAATGTACCTGCTTTATGAATTCATGCATTTTTGCTGTCACGTTGAAGACAACTGGTTCGTGCGCAACATGCCGTTCGTCAACACCATCAGGCGCCATCACACGGCACACCACAATCAGTCCTTGATGATGGAGCGCAACATGAACCTGACGTTTCCGGTCATGGACTGGCTTTTCGGCACGTCCGACCTTGATCGCGGTCTGGTCGGACATTTGTTCAACGGCTACAGTACCCGACATCTTAGAGAAGGCATGCGTCACACCGCACGAACACCGGATGGCCGGTTGCCTGAACAGGCTCGCGTGCCTGCAGAATGACGCTGCCCCGAGAGGCAGCAACCACTTACCAGCGCCGGCGCTCGAACAGACGCCGGCGCATTTGATTGAAGAGGAACAATCATGGCCGCGACAGAACGAAAAAAACGCACTATCCAGGAAATCCGGAATTCCAAGACATCCGGAGAAAAAATGGTCTACACGTCGGTTCCCGATTACACCTCTGCACAATGGGCTGAAACAGCGGGTGTAGACGTTGTGGTAGTTGGCGACAGTCTTGCAATGATCGCCCACGGCCACCCATCCACAATACCTGCAACGATGGACATGATGATCATGCATGCCCAGGCCGTCCGCCGCGGTGCGCCAAACACATTCTCGCTTGGATGCATGCCCTACCAAAGCTACAATACGGTCGACCGGGCGCTGGGCAACGCCACGCGGTTCATGCAGGACGCCGGCTGCGATGCGGTCAAACCACAAGGCGGCGATAGCCAGAAGCACATACTGAAAGCGATGGTGGATGCCGGAATCCCCACGGCCAGCCACATCGGCATGGCACCGCATCGGGTAGCAATGTATGGCGGCTTCAAGATTCAGGGCCGAACGCCCGAAGCCGCAATGGAGATACTTGAAGATGCCTTCGCCATTCAGGATGCCGGGTGCTTCATGTTGGAGTTTGAAGCTGTGCCGGCCGCAATTGCCCGACTGATCTCTGCTGAACTGGAGATACCAACCATTGGCATTGGCGCAGGCGCAGGAACCGACGGTCAGATATTGCTGAGCTATGATCTGCTGGGTGTGTTCACCGACTTCAAACCAAAATTCACCAAACGCTATGCCAACCTGACGGAAGTGGCGGTCAAAGGCTTGAGCGAGTATGTCCGCGATGTGAAGGACGGCACGTTTCCCGACGACGACCACAGCTATTCCGCGCCGGCAGAAACGGTTGATAGATTCCGTGATCTGCTGGAAAAGCGACGGCAGATTTAAGGCGTAAAATCCCGTAATACCAGATTTCACCGGAGCGATTTTTTCCGCCGGCAAGGCGCGTGTCGCGCCGTGGTACATGTACCACAAGCGGCGCGCAACGTAGCCGGCGGGAAAAAGCGCCCGGCCCTTCGGGTGGGTCATAGCGGCCCATCGGG
>JBDNEZ010000277.1:0-8472 GCA_041690095.1 Anderseniella sp. | reverse complement strand
GTATCGACACCATCAACGATATGCTTGCGTACATGAAAGGCCTGGCCGGATCTGGCGATTGACGTGGATCTTATACCATCTTGGGTAGTTCAGTAGCTATTGAAGCTGGTCGGGTTTAGCCCAGGCCCGGTAGAATTGCCTTGATGCCTGCGAATATCATTTCCACTGATATGGCAAGCAGGACCATTCCCATAAGCCGGGTCATGATCACGCGCATCGTGGCACTGAGGACCTTGCCGAAATACGAGGCGAAATAGAAAACCAGAAATAACAGTGCGAGTATGATGGCGACAACCAGGCCAATGGACAAAAGTTGCCCGGGTCCCGATGCATGGCTTGTATAAATGATGATCGTGGCAATTGTGCCTGGCCCGACCACCATTGGAAAGGTCATCGGATAGAATGCCATTCCGCTGAGATCCGACATCTGCTCCTGTTCGCTGCCGGAACCATGGTGAGATGCAAAGGTTGAACCATTCAGCATCGACCAGGAAATACTGGCCACAACGATGCCGCCGGCGACCCTGAATTCATCCACTGTTATGCCGAAAAAATCGATGACCCGCTGTCCGGTCACCAACAGGACTGCACACATTATTGCGGCAAACAGGATAACCTTGACGGCCATGCGGCGTTGATCCGACACGGGCATTCCGCTTGTCATCGCCAGGAAAATCGGCAGGTTCACAAACGGGTTCATAATGGCAAAGAAAGCACCAAATGCCTTTATGATGATGGCCTGATCCACGAGTTTCTCCCTATTGCTGCAACTACTGCCGGTTGCCGGTTGCCGGATGCCGGGTGATTGGCATTTCACACGAACAGACTGGATCAAAACTAGCAGGATAAAGTCAATCAATCATGTTCATTCCGACGCATCAGTTCAACCAACGGATGATGGGAACTGACGTGCTATAATACCAGATCTCAGTAACAGCGACCCATTTCACCGGAGCGCTTTTTTCCGTCGGCAAGGCGCGTGTCGCGCCGTGGTACATGTACCACAAGCGGCGCGCAACGTAGCCGGCGGGAAAAAGCGCCCGGCCCTTCGGGTGGGTCATAGCGGCCCATCGGGTGCGTTGCAGTGCTTGCCCGATGCACCCCATCGAGCTGTGCACCGTGCCTGCCCGAGTGAACCGCTATGATCCCATGAAATGAGCCGCTGTTACGGAGATCTGGTATAAGGCGATTGATTCCGTCTGAAGCGGGAGCATAGTGACGATCATTTTCCTGTTTGTCTCGCTGGAGATGCTGAATGCTGCTTAAAGAACCGGAGCACGACAATGAATGTTGACGGTCACTGCCTGTGCGGCCACGTCAGATACGAAGCAGTGATTGATCCTGCCATGGTAGCCATCTGCCATTGTACCGATTGCCAGACCCATTCCGGCACAGCCTATGGCGTGGTCGTGGGGATCGTCGACCAGCAGTTTCGCCTGCTGCAGGGCACACTCAAGATCTTTGAAAAGACTGCCGACAGCGGCACCATCCGGGCACTGGCGTTCTGCCCCGAATGCGGCACCAGGATTCATGCCAGCACACCGGGTGACAGTTCAAGGTTTTTCGGCCTTCGTGTCGGCACGGTGCGCCAGCGCGATAAGTTAAAACCTACTGTGCAGGCCTGGAGCAGATCTGCTCTGGACTGGTCCCACGATCTCGGCAACATTCCCCTGTCAAATTAGGTCATGAGTTTTGCTGATTCAAAATACACTTGTAAACTCTTGTTTTAAAACTCTTAAAACGTCTAGCTTGAGAGTATGAATCAATCGTTAACGGCTGCTGTCGGTGTTTATCACTGACAGCTTGCTGCAGGGTTGGCAGTGTGACGGTTACCGACAAATGTCGAAGGCAGCGCGGATCGCTCCGGCTGCCTTCCCGTTTATTCAGGGATTGTTCTTACCCGCTCATTAGTAAGCGTTGCGGCATCTGTAATACCGTTTCCACCAGTAGCGGCGACCGGTGCGGCGGGCTTTGCGCTGCAGCCAACGGCAGTTGCGGAAGCCGCGATGACCATGACGCCAGCCGTGCCCGCCGCGCCAGCCTCGGCCGCCGCGCCAACCGTGCGCCAGCACAATATCGGTCTGTGCGGACGTGGTCGCGGCGGTAGTGGTTGCGGAAGTTGCAGCTGACATGCCGGCCGCGACAGTAGCATTGGCTGCCGGTGCGGCGGTGAATGCGGCAGCAGTAATAATCGCCAACGCCAGAAAATTGGTCTTGTGTATCATGACTTCGTTTCCATTTGTTGGTCTTCATGCCCGACCCGTTGATCAGCACCTTGACCAAACTCTTGTGAACGCAGAGTGAAATGTGCGTTCATCCCGGGTTCAGCTTGCCGCCACATTTCGGGCCGGCCTCGGGGGCCGGATTTACACTATGGCCTCACTCCTCCCCCATCAGCCTGTCGACCAGTATTGCAGCGATGCGATCCCGCCGTGCTGTTCTGAACGCCCTGGTCTGGGTGCGGCGGATTTTTGACAGGCTCAGACTTTCGAATGCTTCCAGTATTCCTTCCATGTCGGCGATTTTGGGATTCTGGGCGAGCACGTCCGAGACTGCACCTATGACATCGTCGTGCAATTCCGAGGCATTGGAGTGGCTGGAGTCCACGATGCATCGCAGCGTCAGACGCACATGGCCGGGCCCGTGCTGACGCAACATGCGCTGGAGAGTGCGCCTGGCATGGGTGACCTTGTAAGTGCGCCCGCGCCTGGCCTTGTGGCAGGGCAGGATTTCCACCCCGCATTCGCGGGCCAACTGATCAATTTTTCCGCGTGGTCGGCTCATGTGCCAGTTCTCCTTGTGGCTGGTTTTGCGTCGCACCGCCTGACGTAGCCGGGATGTCGCGATCCCGGTTGATGGTTCAAAGCCGTGTTGCGGGATTTTTCAGCGTGATTGCCGGGCCGTTGGTGCATCTGGCATGGTGGTCCCGACAATAGGCTGAACCACGCTGTTGCTGCTCAGCGCAGAACCTGACCGTTCCGTCCGCCTGGTCGATCGGAAACCGGCAATGGCCCTCCTCCAACTCAGCCATGACGAGCCTGCTGGTCTGTCCGGCATAGCCTTCGCAGAACATCGGCTTGAACGGACTTTTGTCGAATGCAACTACTGCATCGGGGTCCGGCGCCTTCATGGTGAAGGTCTGCAGCCTGGGTTTTCGCGGGCGTAACCGGTGTTGCGACACAACATTGCCGACAGTGCCGACGGTGACGGAGAACTCGGTCGCGATTTCGGCATAGCTGCGGCCGGCGTCCAGCAATTGCGCCATGCGCGCAACCGCGGCCTCATCCCGGCGATTGCGCTGATTGACCTGCTTGATACCAAACCGCCGCCACACCGACACGATGGCATTGCGGGTAGTGCCCAGCATCTCGCCGATCTGGCGGGAATTAAGCCCTTGCGCGGCGAGTTCTCTGACCTGTTCCACGCGGGCTGGTGTCCATATCGGCGGTGTATGAATTTGTATTGTCATGGCATGCCTCACCTGTTGACTGGATATGGCACCACAACATAATAGGACTATTCTTATAGTCAAGAGGAAAAATCCTACTGGACATTTTTCCTATTGCCGGTGAGGTATATTCCTATGACTGACCCTGTACGCAATCGCATCCGCCAACTCATCAGCGAGAAAAACCTGGACCTGAAAAGCCTGTCGCTGGCGCTTGGCAAGAACCATGCCTACCTGCAGCAATACCTGGAACGTGGCATTCCGAAAGAACTGAACGAGCGCTCACGCATGCTGCTGGCCGAACAGCTTGCAGTGGACGAGGCGGACCTTGGTGCGCCACGCCCGTCACGGGCCGGCAGATCAGCCGCCAGCACCCAGAACCAGATCCCTGAAATCGATGTACACGCCGGGGCCGGCGGGGGCGGGTTTACGGCGCTTGAATCACACTCGGCCAACGGCATGACTTTCAGCCGCGAGGTGGTGCGCGATCACTGGCGCCTGCCCGACTGGCTGCTTTTCAGTCTCAATGCCAAACCCGGCAGTTTGGCGGCGTTTCCGGTACAGGGTGACTCTATGTCGCCAACCCTTCTCGATGGCGATGTGGTGTTCGTTGACACACGCGTCCGGCAGCCATCGCCGCCTGGACTTTTCGTTCTGGCAGACGAATTTGGTGGGGTTATTGTTAAAAGGCTGGAGGTATCCAGCAATCCGGGCGATGAAAACACCCTGGTGCGGGTCGGTTCCGACAACCCTCACCATCTGACCAAGGAATTGCGCCTCGACGAGATTTCCATTGTCGGGCGATATGTCGGAAAATTCACGAGATAACAAGAGGCTCCAAGGGGGGTGCGCTCGCCTCCTTCGCGAGAAACCCGCCGCCGGCCCAGCACGCGCAGATACCCATCTTGCATGCAATCGGATTGCCTGGAAAATCACCCCGCCAGACCGATAGAATCATCCACAAAAACCACTACATCCAACCGACATGGCCCGACACCCATATGTGGTAGCAGGATTTTTCCTGTTTTATAGGCGTTTTCCTATTGACATGAATAGGACTATTGTTATGATGAAACTCAAACTCACGAACAGGTTTTTTGCGAGGCGAGTCATGGGCGAGGTTTTCCTGCACGACATTTTCAGACCGGTAATCCTGCCGGTCGCATCAGCGCTGGCACTGAAACCGCTGATGGCGTTGGCGCCCGACGAAGACCCGATTGAATGCGATCAGGTCAAGCGTCATGGCTGCGCCTTCTGGCGCGGGAACTGGTTGTCACAGGCCAATGGTCACGAAGCCCGCATCACGGCACGCGAATTCGGCCATGGCGGGCCGGGTTATTGTTTCTTTGAAATGCGCTGCGTGCGCACCAGGACCCGTACAGGCAAACAGGACTGGTATCTGAACTGGCGCAGCTTCACGCCGGCACGCGGCATGCGCCTCATCGCCGACTACCGGTCACATCCCGGCCGACCAGGAATTGTGGCTATACAGGAGGCCAAGGCATGATCACACCGCTCGCGTCTCCCTCACCTGCCCGCTCAACGTTGATTGATGATTGCCATCACATGGCAACGTCTGCCATGGGGATTGCAGCAGACCTCGCCCGCCTCGCAGAACAGGAATGCGCCGGTATCAGGACCTCCGACACTGCCCGGCTGTACATCAAGCAGCGCATCGAAGCACTGGCCGGGTTCGCCGAAACGCGGTTTTAGTGTGGGTATTTTACGCCGCCGGTTCGGACCTGGAGAACGGCGTGTCGAAGGTGGACAGAAACCTTGACCATGTACAAAATGCTGCTCCCACCGGCAGCCTGCGGCTGCACTGAAGGCGGACTTCGTGCTTTATTTTGTTTAGCGCTCACGCTGGCACCCTTTGGCTGCGCACCGCGGGGGCACGTTTCGCGCGGCGGCCCGTCGGCCTTGCCTCAGCACTTCGTGCTTCGGAGTGGAATTCGTCACTGCAACCACAGATCTGGATCCTCGGGACAAGCCCAAGGATGACATATGAGGATTGGGCGGGTTTTCTACACTTGTCATCCTCGGGCTTGTCCCGAGGATCCAATACCAGTGCGGACGAGGTACACGTTGAGGTATGGATTCTTTCAGCCTTCGCTGGAATGACGACAGTACGACGGGCGAACAGCTACCGAGAACGGCGCGAGACACTAGAGCAACATGGGTTCAATTGAACCCATAAAGTTGCTCTAACACTTTGGAAGCGATCAGGTTTATGAATTTTGGTTGATTCAACCAAAATTCATCCTGATCTAGATCAGGATGAACAAAACCGCCCATCAAGATCGGATAATCCGCTCAACCACGATAAATCAACCTAACCGCCGCGCGCTATGTCGGGCGTATAGATCTGGCGACCGGCAGCCGCAAACTCGTCAATTGAAAATTCCCACGAAGTTCCCGGCCAGCGTATTTCCATCTGACCCAGACGTGGCCGATAGACGGCGGTATACAGGGTGCCGAAGCCTTGCGCATAGGCAGTCGAATACAGCGGCGGTTTCAGGAAAGCCCCGATGAACCTGTCTTCGGTATCCACATGCAGGGTCAGGCGCTGCAGCAGATAGCGCTCTCTTTCAACCGTCGACGTAAACCTTGCATGGGTATCCCACTCAACTGTCCACTGATGATTGGTTGCCACCGCCGCATTGGTCATCAGGGCCGGCCGGTCCGGCGCCATCAGCACGGTGGCATAGTTGCGATCCTTGTCCAACACGGTGACGTTGTAGCTCATGTGGGTTGGTATGCGTTGCAGCGCACGGGCTGCCTCGTCTGCCGTGTCGCAGGTCTGCAGCACATAGCGCAGGATCAGCGGCACGCCGAAGCCCTCACCCACCTGTCGTCTGCCGCCAAAAGTCAGCGAAATGGCAAGGCCTGCATCATTGACTCCGTCAACAAGGCCCCACAGGCCATCACTGGTGCCCATTACCTTGCGGCCCAGCCAGCCGGTGTGCAGGATAAGGCTATCGAACGCGGCCGGATTATAGTCGTAATTGCGCACCAGCACCGGCTCTTCGCCGGGCCAGATGGCCTGCGAGCAGCCCGACAGGTATGGCGGCGGGCAATAGAAGCTCAGGAACCGCGCCGCATGATCACCGCCTCCGGCAAGACCGCATAGATCGTCATATAACGGCAGCAACTCAGGCATGTGCTGTTTGAGCGCGCGACTACCTTCCAGGTAAGTGGCGCGCTCTCCCTCGCCCTCCCGCAACCACCAGCGCTGGTAAGCCGGCCAGTATTCGGCAAACAGCCCGGCCCACCGGGGACCAGGCTGTGCTTCATTGATGGCGCGTCAGAGGGTTTGCAAGGTTTACCCTACAATATCTTGAAGGCTGGTTCGGCAACCGCACCGGCAACATCCATGGGCCGGGCAGAAAAGCTGTTCTTGATGCCGTGAATCCATTTCTCCGCGCGGTCATTGAGCTTGAATCCGGGCGTCATGGACCGGCCCCGCGTTACCAAAATACCGAGGTCGGCGCCTTCATAGCGATAATCACCCGGCTTCAGGATGCGCAGAAAGAAGGCTTCGTTTTCACTTTCGACTGCCCGCCGGTGATAGTCGAACCGATCGAATACAACACGCCCATCATCCAGCATTTTGTAAATGCCGGTCTGGGGCGCATCAGTCAGAATATCGACGCTGTCATTAGTATGCTTGATGACCATCTGTGACCAGTTGTCGATCATGTCCGGATCTGCCCAGCGCTTGTTCAGTTCGTCGACGTCGAGCTCGAATCCGCGCTTGGAGAATTCCAGCAAATGGAACAGGAACAGCGGCGCATCGGCATGGGCAAAAGCTGCGTGATTGGTCATTGATGACGCACCGGTTATGCGTGGGTTCAGTTCACCAAGCCAGATGTCGCCGGTCTTCTTGTCAATCAGGAAGTCGAGTTCGAAGTAGCCGCGATACCCTTCCTTGCGCAACTGCTCGCCAAACTTGAAGGTCAGTTCACGGGCCCTTGAACGCGTCTTGGGGGGAAACGCAGTGGAGAAGATTTCATTGCCGCACCAGCCGCCACGGTAAGGCGTCAGGTCCCCGAAGCCGACAAGTTCCGTCATCAGGGGGCCGACAATGGTCCCTTGTGAGGTTGCACACGCTTCAATTGCCGAACCACGACAATCAATCCGTTTCATGATCTTGATTTCGCCCTCACCGACAATTTCATGCTCGTGGCGGCGGAAGTCTGCCTCGGACTTGACGAAGAAAGTGGTATGGCCACTGTCACCGAACGCCGACTGCAGCACCAGGTCATTGCCCAGTCCGGCCTTGTCACAGACCTTTTTGAGCTGGTCGTAGTCCTTCAGTTCAGACAGCGCATTGGGCACCGATGGCACACCGGCCTTATTGCCGATGCGAACTGTTTCGATCTTGTTGTCGCAGCGGGTGCGCAGCTTGGCCTTCGGAAACCAGACTTCGCCGCCAAGTTCTGCAGCAAGACGCTCGGTCTCTTCGTCAAACATCAGGAACACAAAATGTGGCTTGCCGCCGCGTCGCTTGATCAGGTCGACCACTTCCTTGTGCTGCAACAGGTAATTATTGATGTCCTCGATCGACTGGAACTCGGCATGAGGCTGTTCGGACGGACAGAAAACGTTCGGGTGGCGTCCGTCATAACAGTCGATATAGCAGATATACTTGAAGTTCTTGACCCATTCATCCAGGCCCAGCAGGTTGAAGTTCGTCGCGGACACAAAGTAGATCGGATCTTCATTGCGGTGAAAATACCGGCGGATTTCCGAAATGTTTTTGAGAACTTTCTTAGGCATATCTGTCTCCCTCTATTTGTCTTTTTATTGGATCACCAGGTATTATTCTGCCGCTTCCGACAGGTGTTTTGCGGCATGGCGCACCAGCGCTTCCTCTGTAAATACCCGCAGGCCCAGATCAGGCCGATAACCGTGAATCTCGTTGACGTCGAGTGCGCGCATGAAGGCCAGAATTTCTGCCGAAATGACCTGTCCAGGCACCAGTATCGGTAAGCCCGGCGGATACGGGATGATGAACGAGGCCG
>JBDNEZ010000276.1:0-7560 GCA_041690095.1 Anderseniella sp. | reverse complement strand
TTGTCCACCACAGGCCCGTTCAGCGCAATGTTCATACCCGAACTGTGGTTCGTCTTCAGGAAACAGTGCTGGTCGGCGAGACCTTCCGGCAGATCGTCGAGACTGGTTCCACGCCACAGCACACGGCTCTGCGCAAGGTCCCGGTTCCGCTGTCGAACGTAAGCTTTGGCCCGCAGTTTATCGCTGAACGTCACGAAGTCCGGGTTTCTGTCGAACAGTTTGCGCCACAGCATTTTTTCATTGACGTCGCGCGGCACAGCAATGTTCGGCAACCGGCGCAAAGTGCGCCAGTACTGCGCGATCAGGTACGGGTGCAACATATAGAGCAGGCAGTTTATTGCGTAGCTCGTAAATCGCACACTCAACTTCGTCGCTTTCGTGCCGCTCAAAACCCAACAAGACTATCCGCACACGTTGCTATAAGACGAAAGCTGCAGATCAGCAAGCCCGCAATGGCATTCCCTCAACGCGATAAACCATTGCGCCGGCGCAATCTGTCACGCGTGCGGCTCACGCATCCGGCGGTGGCAGGAAGTGGACATTGTGCTCGGTTGCCAGCCGCACGACTTCTACCGGATCGGGCACATTGTCGATCCTGGTAAACAGCTCCCACAAACGCTGTGTCGGCGACACCCAGAACACACATGTCACGTCCTGTCCCGACTTGTTGAAAATGCCGTGCGCCAGGCCGCGCGGCAGGCGGATCAGATCACCGGCAGTGGCGGCTGCATCGGCGCCATCCAGAAACAGGTCAAACCGCCCCTCCAGCACATAGATGAACTCATCCTGGTCGGGATGGATATGCGGCGGCACAAAAGTGCCGTCCGGAAATGTAGCGTGCCATGAAAACGAGCTTTCGCACAAGTGCTTGGGCACATAGGTTTGGCCCAGGATATTCCACTTGATGCCGTCAATACTTTCATTTGCCGGCATCACGCCCGCTGTCATTTCTATCATGATTTCCTCCTGCCGGACGCCCCGACCCATAAAACTGAATTGCCCATTCGACACCGGGAACCAACACCGTGCAAGACCCCAAAAGTGCAAAATAATTCAACCATGCGGCGTTTGAAGTCTGTATGTTTTACCTTTATCGTGCATATTCAGTAGCACGTCTGGACAAACAAGACGGCACTTGAATACAGGAACACCTGGGAGGAGTTTGACTATGTTGAAAAAGACAGGATTAGCGGCGCTTGGTCTGGCGCTGATGGCATCAAGCGCTTATGCAGCCGATATCAAGATCGGTTATGTGACGACGCTGACCACACCGGCAGCCGTTCTCGGCAACGACATGAAGGATGCCGTCAACCTGGCGGTTGAACACCTGGGCGGCAAGATGGCCGGCAAATCCGTCGAAATCATTTTCGAAGACGACGGCTTCAAACCGGAAATCGGCAAGCAGAAAACCGACAAGCTGGTACAGCAGGACGATGTCCCGATTGTCGCCGGTTACATCTGGTCCAACGTGTTGCTTGCATCCGCCAAATCGGTGCTGGACGCCGGAAAATTTCTGATTTCATCCAATGCGGGTCCATCGCAGATTGCCGGCAAACTGTGCAATAAGAACTTCTTCTCAACTTCCTGGCAGAACGATCAGACGCCGATGGCGATGGGCGAAGTGCTGAATCAGCAAGGCGTCAAGTCGCTGTATCTGCTGGGCCCCAATTATGCCGCCGGCAAGAACATGATGACCGGCGTGGAGCGTACCTTCAAGGGCGAGATCAAGGGCAAGGACCTGACCAAATGGCCGAGCCAGCTCGATTTTTCTGCTGAACTGGCAAAGGCCAAGGCCTCCGGCGCGGAAGCGATTTTCGTTTTCTATCCGGGCAAGGCCGGTGGTGCGTTCATCAAGCAGTATCAGCAGGCTGGCCTGAAGGGTGTGCTGGATCTGTATTCGGTGTTTACCGTGGACGCCATTTCGCTGCCCAAGCTGCAGGCCGGCAAGCTGGAAGGTGTACTTGGTTCACGTCTGACCCAGCAATGGGACCCGACACTGGACAATGCAGCCAACAAGAAGTTCGTTGCCGACTTCCGTACAAAGTACAAGCGCTACCCGTCGTTTTACGCAGCACAAGCCTATGACACCATCAACCTGATTGCATCAGGCGTGGAAGCTGTCGGCGGCGATATGAGCAAGACCGATGAAATGCGCGCTGCCATGGAGAAGGCCGATTATGCATCGGTGCGCGGTAAATACACCTATGGCAAGAACCACATGCCGATACAGAATTTCTATCTGCGTGAGGTGGTTGCCGATGCAGACGGAAACTGGACAACCAAAGTGGTCAAGACGGTTTATGAAAACCATGTTGATCCATATGTCGGCGAGTGCCCGCTGGCAAAATAAGCCAAAAAGGCAATTTGTGGACGTAATCAAGGGGAGAACTTTATGTTCTCCCCGTTATCGTGTTTCATCATCGCTGGGCGTTGGGACACGTGTGGGGGATTCGTTTAGAGCAATATGCATCCATATGGATGCATAAAATTGCTCTAATACTTTGGAATCGAGCATCTTTATCCGAACAGATGATTCCATCTGATCGGATGATGCTCTATTGTGGGATTGAATTCCAGGCTGGGTATGTTGGGGCGATGAGTACACTATTTTTGATTCAGTTCCTGAACGGGCTGCAGCTCGGCGTCTTGCTGTTCTTGCTGGCGGCAGGACTGACGCTGGTGTTCGGCATCATGGATTTTGTCAATCTGGCGCACGGCTCATTGTATATGGTGGGTGCATTTTTCTGCGCCACGCTGACCTTCTGGACCGGGTCATTCGTCTGGGCTGCGCTGCTGGCGATTCCGTTGACCGCCCTGGTCGGGCTGGTGCTGGAGGTAGGGGTGGTTCGCCACCTGTATCAGCGCGATCACCTTGATCATGTGCTGGCAACCTTCGGCTTCATTCTGATCGCCGATACACTGGTGCACCTGATCTGGGGCCCGGCAGGCATCGCAATCCCGCTGCCAGACTACCTGCGGGGTCAGGTGCAGATACTGCCGGGGATCATTTTTCCGACGTTCCGGCTGGTGATTATCGGCACCGGGCTGCTGGTGGCATTCGGGCTTTACTGGCTGATCGGACGCACGCGCCTTGGCATGCTGATCCGCGCTGGTGCCTCCAACCGGACAATGGTGTCGGCACTCGGCATCGACATCAAGACACTGTTCACCGCGGTGTTTGCTTTGGGTGCCGCACTGGCGGGTCTCGCCGGCATGCTGATCGCGCCGATCACCGAAGCCACCATCGGCATGGGCAATGACATCATCATCACCGCGTTCGTGGTGATCATTGTCGGCGGCATCGGCTCCATGAAAGGCGCCTTTATCAGCGCCTTGATGATTGGCTTGATCGATACGCTGGGCCGCTCATTCCTTGACGACATTCTGAAACTGTTCATCCCCGTCAATGCCGCCGAAACTGCGGGTCCGGCAATTTCTTCAATGCTGATTTACATCATCATGGCTGCTGTGCTGGCGTTTCGTCCGCAGGGCCTGTTCCCACCGAAGGTGCGTTAGATGACTGATACCACGTCGGCTCAACTCACCGATCATTTGCAGGGTCCGCAGTTTTTCGGATCGGCAAGCGGCCGCATCATCACCATCGTCTTCATGGCGGTGTTGCTGCTGGTGCCCGTGGCCGCGCATTTTCTCGGTGTGCGTCTGCAACTGGTTTCGCTGGACTTCATTACGCGCATCCTGTGCCTGGCCATTGCGGCCGTCAGCTTGAATCTGATACTCGGTTTTGGCGGCATGATCTCGTTCGGCCATGCTGCGTTCATCGGCATCGGCGCTTATTCCGTCGGCATATCAGCCTATCACGGGTATGGCTCGGCATGGCTGCATTTCCCGCTGGCAATCTTCGCCAGCGCCGTATTTGCATTGATCACCGGCGCGATCTCGTTGCGTACCAAGGGGGTCTATTTCATCATGATCACCATGGCATTTGCGCAGATGGCGTATTATTTCTTCCTGTCGCTGGAAGAGTATGGTGGTGATGACGGGCTGACCATCTATTCCCGGTCGGTGTTCGACATCTTTGATATCGAGAACAAGCTGGTGCTGTTTCTGCTGACCTATGCGTGTCTTGTCGGCTCGATCTACACTGTCTACCGCATCGTGAATTCACGTTTCGGCATGGTAGTGCGCGGCTGTCACTCCAATGAAACCCGCATGAAGGCGCTCGGCTACAACACCTACGTCTACAAACTGACGGCTTATGTCATCGCAGGTGGCATGTGCGGTCTGGCCGGCGCACTACTGGGCAATTTCACCACTTTCATCTCGCCTGACATGATGAACTGGTCGCGCTCGGGCGAATTGATGTTCATGGTGATCCTGGGCGGCGCGGGATCGCTGTTCGGCCCGGTGTTCGGGGCGGTAACATTTGTCTTCATCGAAGAACTGTTATCCAGTTTCACCACCTATTGGGCACTGCCTTTCGGGGTGCTGCTTGTGCTCAGCGTGCTGTTCATAAAAGGCGGGCTGAACGGTCTTATCCAGCGAGGCTGGAAACATGACTGAAGCCATGCTTGATATTAGGGGTTTGCGAAAATCCTTTGGCGGCGTCATTGCGACAGACGGTGTGACACTGGGTGTTGATGCAGGAGAACTGCATGCGATCATCGGCCCCAATGGTGCCGGCAAGACAACGCTGATCGCACAATTGTCCGGTGATCTTACGCCTGATGCGGGCCATGTGGTGTTTGACGGCAAGGACATAACAACCCTGCCACCGCATCGCCGCTCGCATTTCGGGATGGCCCGGTCGTTCCAGATCACCTCGGTTTTCATGGGCCTCAGCGTCATCGACAATGTGGCCCTTGCCGTGCAGGCCCATGACGGCCATTCATTCCGATTCTGGAAACCGGCCACGACCGAGGTACAGCTTCGCAAACCAGCGCTTGAGGTGCTTGAAAAAGTCGGTCTGGCAAGCCGGGCGGGCTCGATTGCGTCGGCGCTGTCGCACGGTGAACGCCGCCAGTTGGAGATTGCCATGGCGCTGGCGACCAATCCGCGGTTTTTGCTGCTTGATGAGCCGATGGCCGGCATGGGAGTGGAGGAAAGTGCGGCCATGGTGGACATATTGCGGAGCCTGAAGGGCGAAAAAACCATTCTGCTGGTTGAACACGACATGGACGCGGTATTTGCATTGGCGGATCGCATTTCCGTGCTGGTTTACGGGCGTGTCATCGCCACCGGCAAACCGGACGCCATCCGCGGCAATGCCGACGTTCGCAGCGCCTATCTCGGGGAGACCTGAAGCCATGTTGAAAGTAACCGGCCTGGAGACATTTTACGGCACCAGCCAGGCGCTGTTCGGCATGACCTTCGACGTCAGTTCAGGCGAGGTGGTAACCCTGATGGGCCGCAATGGCATGGGCAAGACCACGACCGTCAATTCGATCATCGGCATAGTGCCGCCATCATCCGGGTCAATCGAATTTGACGGTCACGAAGTATCAAGGCTTGCCTCGTTCAAGACGGCAAACATGGGCATCGGACTGGTGCCTGAAGGCCGCCAGATTTTTCCCAACCTGTCGGTTCGCGAAAATCTCGTGGCAACTGCATCCAACCATCAAAAGCTCGACGAGCCGTGGACCATTGACAAGGTTTACGCGATGTTTCCCGAGCTGGAGCGGCGGGCAACATCGATGGGCAATCTGCTGTCCGGTGGCGAGCAACAGATGCTGGCGATCGGCCGCGCCCTGATGACCAATCCGCGCCTGCTCGTCCTCGACGAAGCCACCGAAGGCCTGGCGCCACTGATCCGCGAGAAAATCTGGGCCGCGCTGGCCGATATCCGCAAAAGCGGGCTGTCGATTCTGTTGGTCGACAAGAACCTGAAAGATCTGTTGAAGTTGGCTGACCGGCATTTCATCGTCGAAAAAGGGCAGGTTGTGTGGTCCGGTACGTCAGCGCAGCTTTCGAAAGCCGAAGACGTACAACACCGTTATCTGGGCGTTTAGAGAAAACTCACACGGCAGGCATTTGCGGACGTCAAAGTTGAGCCGCAATGGACGTGTCCAATCGGTCTCATGGTTCGGCGACTTTTCAAATTCCTTGCAGCCTTCGCAGTGCTGCTGATCGTGCTGCCAATTGCGGCAGGTGCGGCCTATTCCTATGCCAAGGGCTGGCCGCACAACTGGCGCGCTGCTGACTGGTCATCTTCCGGGCTGTTGCCGGAGGCCTCCAGTGACGAGCCTGCCGCGATCTACATCATGGCGGCCCGCTCGGGACGCTGGAAAGGTATTTTTGCTGTGCACCACTGGCTGGTCGTCAAGCCTGCAGGCGCGACAAGCTATGAACGCTTTGAAGTAGTTGGCTGGGGCACACCGGTCCGACGAAACGCCTATGCACCGGACGGACGCTGGTATTCCAGCGAGCCTTATGTCGTTCATCAGATGCACGGTGCAACTGCCGAAGCATTAATCCCGAAGGTTGTTGCAGCTGCGCGCGGCTATGCCTGGTCGACACCGGGCGAGTATGTCGTATGGCCGGGGCCGAACTCCAACACCTTTGTGGCCAGTATCGCACGCAAGGTGCCGGAGCTTGGCGCGGAACTCGACCCGGCCGGCGTCGGCAAGGACTGGCTCGGGCCCGGTATCCAGATCGGTACGATGCCGTCGGGCACCGGTTATCAGATATCCTTCAACGGCGTCATTGGTGCCGGCATAAGCCATCGCGAAGGCATCGAGCTGCACTTTCTGGGTGCAACCATCGGCGTGGACTTCGATGACATGGCCATCAAGCTGCCGGCGCTGGGCAGGATTGGACTTGCAGCAAGATCCGTCAGATAGATCGGGTTGATTTTTGTCAGGCACTGCCGATGAGGATGCCCGCCAGAAACACGATGAAACCGCCTACGGCGATCTGGAACGCAGCGCGCAGGAACGGTGTGTCCATGTACTTGAAACGGATCCACGAGATCACCCAGAGCTCGATGAACACGATGATTATCGACAGGAAAGTCGCGGTCCAGAAGTCGTTGATCAGATAAGGCAACGTGTGGCCCAGCCCGCCTATGGCTGTCATGATACCGGCAGCCGATCCGCGTATCCACGGGTGACCGCGCCCGGTCAGTTCACCGTCATCCGACAGTGCTTCGGCAAAGCCCATCGAGATGCCCGCCCCGATTGAAGCAGCCGTGCCGACCAGAAATGTCTGCCATGTGTCATGGGTTGCAAAAGCCGCTGCAAACAATGGGGCAAGCGTCGAGACCGAACCGTCCATCAGACCCAGCAGGCCGGGCTGCACGACCTGCAACAGGAAAAGCTGTTTCTCGGCGTCGGCCTCATCCAGCTTGGTGTCGGCATCGAGATGCTTTTCAGTCAGCTTGGCGGCAAGGTTCTCATGGCCCTTTTCCTCTTCCGCCAGATCAAGCAGCAATTTTCTCACATCGGCATCCGATGTGCGCTCAGCGGCCTGTTTGTAAAACCGGTAGTTTTCAAGCTCCATCACCTCGGCACGTTTGCGCACCATGTCCAGTGCCAGTTGCTGCATCAGCCAGGCAGGCCTGTGCTTGACGAAACCGGCTACATCGGATCGACGGATCAGGGGAAT
>JBDNEZ010000275.1:0-4418 GCA_041690095.1 Anderseniella sp. | reverse complement strand
TCCTGGATAGTGGGCAGCGCGCAAGGCGTGGTCGACCTGCTACAGGTCTGACGCAGTGGTGATGCGGCGGCGGCAATCGGCGCGTTCGAGAACGCTGGCCCGCAGCTCGATGCCATTGCCAGGCGTGTCGCCGACAGTTAGTTGGCCGTTTTCGAGCAGTGGCAATCCGTCGACCACGTCACCGTACCAGCCAAAGTAGAAGGCCCGCACCATCTCCTGCAAGAAGCAGTTCTGCGAATGCAGTGCCAGATGGGTGGACACGGTCAGCACCACGGGCCCCGAGCAGTCGTGAAAAGCGACCGGTGTATGGTAGGTTGAGGCCAGATTGGCGATCTTGCGGGCTTCAGAGACGCCGCCACACCACGCCATATCCATGATCACCAGGCTGAGCGCATTCAGGTCCAGCAGATAGCGGTAATCCGCCATCAGGCCCCTGGTCTCACCAACCGCGATCGGCGATCGAGTCGCCCGAGCGACTTCCCCGATGGAGTCCATGTGATCCATCTTGACCGGGTCCTCGACCCAGAGGGGTTTGAACTGTTCGAGCTCCCGGGCGATTCGCGTGGCCATCGGCCGATTCCACATCGAATGCATCTCGGCCATGATGTCCATGCGATCGCCCACGGCCTTGCGAATTTTCTCGAAGGGTTCCAGCCCCTTGCGCAGGTCTTCGGCCGAGATGAACTGCCCGTTCGTCTTTTCAGCGGCGTAGTCGAATGGCCAGATCTTCATAGCCGTGATGCCCATGTCCAGCAGGCTCTCGGCGACTTCATCCGCACGGGTCAGAAAGCCTTGCAGATCCTCATACTTGCCGTTCTTCGCATGCAGGCCGAAATTGTCAGTGCCCTGGGTCGGACGGGTCTGGACGTAGCTGGAGCCGGCACAGGTGTTGTATGCCTTGACCGAGTCCCGAACCCTTCCGCCCAGCAGGTCACACAAGGGCAGTCCGACAGATTTTCCAAGGATGTCCCAAAGCGCAATGTCGATCGCCGACCGGCCCCGGACTTCTGCGCCACTGCCCACAAAGCCCAAATAACCGGTCAAGTGGGCCTGGTGACGCTCGATGTTGCGGGGGTCCTTGCCGATCAGGTATGGAGCGATCGTCTGGTGAATGTGTCCTTCGGCGGCTTGTGATCCGTAGAACGTTTCCCCAAGCCCGACGAGGCCCTCATCGGTATGGACACGTACCCACAGAATATTGGGATGTGAGTCGATCCGGACGGTCTCGATGTCGGTAACTTTCATGGGGTCTCCAATGTCGTTGTGTTTCTGGGTGGTGATTCTGGTCGGGCAGGTCGGGATCGCAAGCGCCGCTGTCCGGCTTCGAGGTGGGCACGCATGACACGATCGGCCGCATCTGGATCGCCGGCGACGATGGCGTTGAAGATGGCCGTGTGTTCGGCGTGGGCGTCCGCCAGAAAATCGTCGCGTCTTCCGTCCAGCTCGCGACTTCTCGATATCGCGACGCGCATCGTTCCGGATAGAAATTCCAGGACCTGAATGATGTACGTATTGTGGGAGGCCTTCGCGATGCTCAGATGAAACGCGAGGTCCTCTTCTGTTCCACTGCCGCCTTCGTCTCGCACGGCCGCGAGACGGGTGAAGGCGCTTCGCAGGGCACGGAGGTCGTCGGGCGTTCGCCTCGCTGCAGCATGCCGGGCCGAGTCGGCTTCGAGACCCGCCCTGAACTCGAGCAACTCGTCTTCGATCTGGACGGCGTCGCCTTCGGGAGGTCGTAGGCGCAACACACCGCGGCCGGGTCCCGGAGCGGTGACATACAGGCCTTGCCCTGGCATTGTCTCAACCAAGCCCTCTGATTTCAGGCGGGAAACGGCTTCGCGAACGACAGTGCGACTGACTTGGAAGAGCCGACTCAACTCGCTCTCGGCAGGCAGACGGTCGCCGGGAAGTGCTGCTCCCGAACCGATTTGTTCCGTCAGCCGTTCCACGACCGTTGCGACAAGATTCTGTCGTTGGGGCACAGCCCGGAATTCCAGTCTGCTTCCCTCGGCTCGAGGGTCCCTCGGCTCGATTGGCTGTTTGCATCTCGCGATCATCGGTGTATGATAACCGATATCGTACAAAAATGTGGACATGTTTACACACATAAAACGTCGGTCACAGGAAGTACGTGACACCAAACTACGGAGACACGCATGCGGCTATTGACCACTGGTTTATTGACAATTTCTCTAATCGTTGCCACCGGTTCCGCCGTGGCAGCAGCGGATCCCAAGACCGGCAACAAGATCACTGCCAACGTAGCCTCGGTGTACCCACCCAACTCACCGGTAGACCTGGGTCTCAACAAGTTGAAGGAACTGCTGGCCGAGCAAACCGGTGGCCGCATCGCAATCAATATCCATCGCGGTGGCGCCATGGGCGATGAGAAGCAGACATTCGAGCTGCTGGCCCAGGGCTCGGTCGAACTCGGTGCCGTTGGCAGTGGCGACATTTCCACCTACTTTCCGAAGTACTTCATTTCGGAGGTGCCGTACATGTTCTCCGGGCAAGACGACTTCTGGAAGTTCTGGAACGGTCCGGGCAAGGAACTGTCGGCGATGATGGAGAAGCAGCGTGGCGTTCGTACCGAGGGCATCATCTATCGCGGCGCTCGCTACCTGACGTCCAATACGCCGGTGCGGTCGGTTGCCGATGTCAAAGGCCTCAAGATGCGACTGCCTCCCATCAAGGCCTGGTTCCAGGTTTGGGAGCACTTGGGCGCCGTGCCGTCGACGATTGCGTTCAGCGAGGTTTACATGGCCCTGAAAACAGGCGTGGTGGAAGCGCAGGAAAATCCACCCGAAACGATCTTGGCCTATAAGATGTACGAGGCGCAGAAGTACCTGATCGCGACCGAGCATGTCTACGGAGCGGCCAGAATTCTCTCCTCCGGTTCGTGGTGGTCTACGCTGAACAAGGATGATCAGGCGCTGATCAGCAAAGCACTCAAGGACGCAACGGCGTTCGCCAACGACATCACCCGCAACGGCGATGCCGAGATGGTGAAAAAGCTTGAAGAAATCGGCATGACGCTGATCAAGGTGGACAAGAACGCGTTCAAGGAAGCCGTCAGGCCGGTGGTCGACAACATGGCCAAGACCGAGTGGGATCCTGAGTTCTACCAGAAGGTGAAGGACGCGTTGAAGTAGCCAGTCGCGCCAGGTAGCGGTCTGCCCATCTCGTGAAAACCTTCCTCGCACGACTGAACGCGCTGATCCTTCTGTGCATGTTCGTTGTCACGGTGCTGACCGTCGTCTTCCGGAGCGTACTCGGCATCCCCGCGTCGTGGTCGGAAGATCTTGCGCAGTTGACCTTCATTCTGCTCGTATTCGTGGGTGCGGCCAGTGTGATGGAAGATGAAGGCCATATCGCAATATCCACGATCTTCGATCGATTCGGCGATCGTGGTCAGCGGATCATCCGGGTGCTGGGTCGTTTGCTGATCCTCCCTTTTCTGGTTCTGTTTGTCCGTGGCGCATGGGACAACATGATGTTCAACTGGGAGGTCGAACTCGGGACGGTGGAGTGGATTCGTATTGGCCACATCTATCTCGCGCTCGTAGTCAGCGGTGCAATCATGATTTATTACACCCTGGTCAATATCGTTCGCGATGTCAGGGGAACCTACCAGTGTTCTGAACGCAGTAACTCGTCTGTATGATCTTCGTTCTGACCATCGGTTTGCTTGTGTTGCTCTTGATCGGTTTGCCGGTGGCATTCGCGCTGGGTCTGTCCTCGGTTGGAGCGCTGCTGGTTGGCGGTGCTCCTTTTCAGCCGACGATCCTTTCCACGAAGATGCAGTTCGGGTTGCAGAACTTCGTGCTGGTGGGCATACCGCTATTCATCCTGGCGGCCAAGCTGATGAACACGGCCGGCATCACGACCAAGATTTTTCGATTCGCCGATACCGCCGTCGGCTTCCTACCCGGCGGGCTCGGGCATTCGAACATTGTTGCCAGCCTCATCTTCTCTGGCATGTCAGGAGCGGCGGTCGTGGACGCGGCCAGCCTCGGCCAGATTGAACTGGAAGCGATGAAAAAAGCGGGATACCCACGGAAGTTCAGCGTCGCGATCACCGCTGGGTCATCGACCATCGGGCCAATTTTCCCGCCCAGCATCCCGATGATCGTCTTCTCGTTCGCGTCGGGTGTTTCCGTCGGTCGATTGTTCCTTGGCGGCGTGATACCCGGATTGCTGATGTCGGTGGCCTTGATGGCGATGGTCACGATCTATTCGCGAAAGCTGGATCTGCCGCGTGAACCGTTCCCGACATGGGCCCGGATCACCAAGGCACTGATAGATGCGTTTCTACCGATGATGACCCCAGTGATTCTGCTGGGTTGCATATGGTCTGGCATAGTGACGCCAACAGAAGCTGCTGCTGTCGCCGTTTGTTATGCACTGTTGATCGGACT
>JBDNEZ010000274.1:0-4171 GCA_041690095.1 Anderseniella sp. | reverse complement strand
GGTCAACAAGTGCACCACAGCCAGAACGGCGATGAAGGCGCCGGCCAGCAAAAACGGCGTAGTGGGCCATAGGGAGACTTCCAGTGACTTGCGCGGCCGGCTTTCGCGCCAGCACATCAACACGACAGTCAGGACGGCACTACCAAACAGGGTCCAGGTTATTGCAATTTCGTGTGCGGCAAAAAACGACATGTGTGCCCGGTTGCCCTGATGTGCTGGAGTATTTTGGTGAACGCGTGGTATTTGATCATACGGTGATATAAGGTGTCTGAAGCCAATTTGCAGCAGTTGACACGCCGCTTTCACACAACTATGTTCCGGCCAATTATTCCGCAGGCCGCGCAGGATTTGAAAATCACTCGTGCGGCCTTGATTTGTGAGAGACCGGTCAGATGAAAATCCGTAATTCCCTGAAATCGCTTGCCAAGCGTCATCGCGCAAACCGCGTGGTCCGTCGCCGTGGACGGCTCTATGTTATCAACAAAGTCAATCCGCGTTTCAAGGCACGCCAGGGCTGATTAGCCGAACCCTGCTTGTGCAGGGCAATTGACATCACCTGAATTTGAAGACGCCGCACAAGCTTTTGCGGCGTTTTTGTTTGCTGGCTTTAATCTTAACTTGCGCAATTTCAACGAGTTAGAGTGTGAGACAGGCTTAATTCGACGAGCACTTTTGCTGACGCTGTTCAGATGCTAAACTTCTCAGCATGATAAACGTTGTGATCAAGACATGCGCACGAGCGACATTGATTGCCGGACTGGCGATTGCAGTGCCGGCATGGGCGCAGCAGGCAGGTGAGGCGCACCAGATTCCTGAACAGGGCGCGGGTCCGGGATTGTTCAATTCCGACGCCAGCGCCGATATTGCCGAGGTGATTGACCGATTGTTCGGTCAGTTGCGACAGGCTGACGATGAGAAATCCACGCAGTTGCTGGAAAATGCCATCCAGGCACTCTGGTTGCGCTCCGGCAGTCCAACTGCCGACTTGCTGATGAAGCAGGCGGCGGATGCAATGGGCGAGCAAAACTTCGGTGCAGCGCTGGTTATCCTGGATACGGTAGTGGAACTGAATCCCAACTTTGTCGAAGGCTGGAACCGGCGCGCGACGCTGCATTTTCTGCGTGGCGATTTTACAAGCTCGCTGAGTGATATTGATCAGGTCCTGTCGCTGGAGCCGCGCCATTATGGTGCCTTGTCGGGTCAGGGCGAGATTTTCAAAAAGCGCGGTGCCGGCCGCAAGGCGCTGCGCGCGTTGCGGCGTGCGCGCACGGTGAACCCGCGCCTGAAAAACCTGAACGAACGCATTCGCGAACTGGAGCAGGAATTCGACCAGAAGATCTGACGTAGATCAGGTTCATGAGTTCAATTGAACCCTATTGAGCGCAACACGTTTTAGTCAATCTCTGTCTGTTTGCAGATGCGCGCCAGGGCTGCGGCATCGATATTTCCCTTTTCGTTCCACTCAGCCTCGCACAACCGGGCAAATGTGATCGAGTTTTGCACACTCGACAGAAACTCACCGATAGTATGTGCTATTTTCGAAAAATCATGTTGCGGTGCAGTAATGGTTGGAGACGCCATTTGTCTTCTCCTGATTGAAAATTGGACGGAAAGATAAGTTTTTGGCCATCAATTGCCGTGCACGTGATAACCACTGAGAGGACTTGCAGATTTTCCACTGTGCTGGTCCCGGTCCGATCCGAAGGCAGAAAATGTTTTCATAACAATTCGATAAGTCGATCTCAGCATGCCGTGAACCGCAACGCTCTGAAGCCGTTTGCCCTCGCGAATGTAAAACGCAATTTCTTCAGGGGTCGGTGTTGGCAATGTTGCAGGGTTGACTGTCTTGTTCATGGTTTTCACCTTTGTTTTGAGCAAATGACGGTTGCAGTTGCACAATAATCATGTTGCAATGCACAATAATCTGCTTATCTGTGATTGAGAAGAATCATTCTGGTCAAAGCATCTTTGAACAGCAGGAACAACTGGGAGTAAGACTGATGGACATCGCCAGCCAGATGATCCTGTTTGCCGATGTAGTTGAGCATGGCAGCCTGTCGGCCACGGCCCGTGATCTTGGCCAGACGCCATCCGCGGTCAGCAAGCAGATCAGCGCCCTGGAAGACAAGCTTGGCGTGCGTCTTCTCAACCGATCTACCAGACGGTTGTCAGTTACCCAGGAAGGCCATTCGTTTTACCAACGCTGCGCCAGCATTTCATCACAGGTTCGCGAAGCCCAGGAACTGGTGGAGGCAATGGGCGACCAGCCGCAAGGCAGGTTGAGAATTGCCTCGACCGTGGCGTTCGCCAAGGCACAATTGCTGCCACTGTTGCCCGAGTTTATGGAAACCTATCCCAATCTCACGGTAGATATGGAGTTGACGGACCGCAGCGTCGATCTGACCACCTCGGACTATGACGTGGCCATCAGGTTCAGTGCCCAGATCGAGAGTTCATCGGTGATTGCCCGCAGGCTCACCGCTTACAAGCGCATTGTGTGCGCTTCGCCCGACTATGTCGCGCGTCATGGCGTGCCCTCGTCTCTGCAAGACTTTGAACACCACAATTGCCTGCGTGTCTCCACGGTGAACAACTGGAACGACTGGGAATTTCTGATGGATGGAAAGGACGTGACACTGACGGCGAGCGGTAACTTCGAAGCCAACAGTGCCGACGCCGTCTACTATGCCACCAAAGCCGGTCTGGGCATCTCGCACTTGTCAACATACATGGTGGCAAGCGATCTTCGAGACGGTACGTTGTTGCAACTGTTTCCGGAACACAATGGAGAAGCTTCGGGAATTTATGCGGTTTATGCCAGCAAGCATCATCTTGCCCCCAAGGTCAGGGTCTTCATCGACTATTTTTCACGGAAATTTGGCGACGTGATGCAATAGAGCAATATCCATCCACTTGGATGGACAAAAATTACTCCGACACTTTGGAAATGAGCAGCTTTGGTTGCTATGACGCGATGCGATGCCGAACCGTTTTGCGGCAGGTTGTATTTGCGGTTGGCAGCAGCGGTGTGTTGACGATAGTCTTGCCGCAGATAGCCTGTCCGGGACCGGAATTGGGCGATCATGCAAGATGAGGAGTTGGCATGTTGTTTCGGGTAATTATGACGCTCTGGGCATTAGGCGTCGCATGGTCGGCGTCCGCGCAGGATATTTCGGGTGGCAAATGGGTGGACCTGACCCACCCGTTCAATGAGCAGTCTGTTTACTGGCCGACAGCAGAAACCTTCACCAAGACGGAAGTGTTTCACGGGCACACAGATGGCGGCTGGTTCTATTCGGCGTATAATTTTTCCGCAGCCGAACATGGCGGCACGCATATGGATTCACCAATACATTTTGCAGAAGGCGGACTGACTACCGACAAAGTGCCGCTGAAGCAGCTGATCGGGCCGGGGTTTGTGATTGATGTCTCGCGGCAGGCCGCAGCGGATGTGGACTATCGCGTGACAGCCGCTGATGTCGAAGCTTTTGAGGCAAGCCACGGGAAAATCCCCGCCGGAGCGATCGTGCTGCTCAATACGGGAAGGGCGGCTTTGTATTCTGACCGGGAAGCCTATATGGGGACAGCCGAGCGCGGTGCTGAGGCTGTAGCCAAATTGCACTTTCCCGGTCTTGGAGCAGATGGAGCTGCACTGATGGTTGCGCGCGGTGTTGCCGCTGTCGGACTGGACACGCCATCCATTGATCGGGGACAGTCAACGGATTTTGCCGCCCATGTGGAGTTGATGACGCACAATATTCCGGCTTTCGAGAATGTCGCCGACATGAGTGCGCTGCCGGCAACAGGCAGTACAATCATTGCATTGCCAATGAAGATCGAGGGTGGCTCAGGCGGCCCGTTGAGGATCGTGGCACACGTTCCCGCAGGCTGATACTGAGATCTGGTATGAAACGGCTGCAAACCCGCAACCTGCTGACCGGTCCGGGCGAGCGTCTATTGCGGCGCAGTGACCCTGGCCACCCTGAGAAGATTGGTCTTGCCGGGGGTTCGCAAAGGCACACCGGCAGTGATCACTATGTGATCACCGACATTGGCGATGTTCTCATCACGCGAAATGTTGACGGCGCGCTGAACCATATCGTCCAGATCAACAGCGTCATCGGTGTGCACGCAGTGCCGACCCCATACCACGTCTAGCCGCCGTCCGGTG
>JBDNEZ010000273.1:0-4879 GCA_041690095.1 Anderseniella sp. | reverse complement strand
TTTATGCGGGCATTGCGATCGCCTTCAAAAAACCGTTCAACCACCAGGAACAGATCAACCCACACGGTTTGCGGGCAGGTGTAGCCGCACCAGGCGCGGCCCACGGTGGATGTCACCAGAAACAGACCGATGCCGGCCATGACCAGCAACCCGGCCACGAAAAAGAACTCATGCGGCCAGATGTCGATGAAAAAGAAATAAAACCGCCGGCTGGACATGTCGATCAGAACGGCCTGATCGGGGACAAACTCGCCGCGGTCCCAGCGCAGCCAGGGGGTGATGTAGTAGATACCCAGGGTTACCGCCATGATCACCCATTTGAGCGAGCGGAATGACCCGCTCGCCCGTTTCGGGTGAATCTTCTGACGCGCCGCGTAGAGCTCGCGCATGTGTTTAGCGTTGACGGCTTCAGCGTCAAAGGTTTCGACGTTCGTGTCAGATGCCATTACGGCTAATGCCCTATATTCAGATCAGGATGAGTTCTGGCTGGATCAACCAAAAATCATAAACCTGATCGATTCCTGACCCTAGCTACTGGGTTGCGGCCTGTTCGCCGCCACCGAGGCTGTGTACGTAAACGCTCAATTGCTTGACCTCGGCTTCGCTCAGCCGCAGTCCCCAGGCCGGCATGACGCCATGCTTTGGCTTGACAATCTGGGCTGCAATCTGATTGCCGGTGTTGCCGTAAAGCCACAACGCATCTGCCAGATTGGGTGCGCCAAACTCGCGGCCACCCTCGCCGTCGTCGCCATGGCAGGCGGCACAGTTGTCGGCAAATATGGCAGCCCCGCTCTTGGCCGCAATTGCATCATGCTCCTGCGCCGATAATTGCAGAACATACTGGGTTACATCTGCAATCTGCGGCGTTTCCAGAACACCATCACCGAAAGCCGGCATCTCTGAGATGCGGGCATCGTCATCGTCGGTATTGCGAACGCCGTGCCTGATCGTGGTGTAAATCGATTGCAGATCACCGCCCCAGAGCCAGTCATCATCGTTCAGATTGGGATAGCCCGGTGCGCCTTGAGCGCCGGAGCCATGACACTGCGAACAATTGACCTTGTAGAGCGACGATCCACCGGCAACGGCAAACCGGAACAGTTCATCATTGCTGCGAATGTCTTCGAGACTGGTGCTTTCGATACTGGACAGCAAACCGGCCTTGGAAGCATCGACTTGCGCCAGTTCCGCATGCAGCAGCGAACGGTTGGTTTCACCGGAAATGCCCATGGTTGAGCCTTCGAGTAGCGGAATTGCCGGGTAGTAGATCATATAGCCGATGGCATAGGCGATACAGGCGTAAAAGGTCCATAACCACCAGCGCGGCAACGGGTTGTTGAGTTCCTTGATGCCGTCCCATTCATGGCCGGTTGTCTCGACGCCGGAGACGTCGTCTACTTCATTTTTTGCCATGATCGTCGTCCTCTCTCAAGGGAATCTGTGCGACATCGTCCGCAATTTTTTTCGAGCCGGGCCGGAACGTGAACAACACGATGCCCACGAACAGGATGGCCAGATAGAGCAATCCCCAGCTATCAGCGAGTTGACGGAAAGTACTGTAATCCATGGGTGCTTCCTCCTATCGCTGATTGGCTTGCGAGCTGGCATCGTAGGACTTGAAGTCGACCAGAGTGCCCAGCATCTGCAGGTAGGCCACCATTGCATCCATTTCGGTCAGGGTTGATGGATCGCCGTCAAAATTGCTGACCACGGCTTTCGGGTAGCGCTCCTTGACGGCATCGGCACCGTCACTGTCGGGGTCAGCCTGGGCCGTCGCATCGGCAGCCGCCTGGTCGATCATTTCCTGTGTGTAGGGCACACCGACTGTGGCGTTGGCCTTGAGGTGGCCGGACAGATTGCCGGTGTCGAGTTTTGTCGTCAGCAGGAAACCATAAGTCGGCATGATGGATTCCGGCACCACCGAGCGGGGATCCTTCAGGTGGGCGACATGCCAGTCATCCGAATACCTTCCGCCCACGCGTGCCAGATCAGGTCCGGTGCGTTTTGACCCCCACTGGAACGGGTGGTCATACATGGACTCTGCCGCCAGAGAGTAATGACCATAGCGTTCCACTTCGTCGCGGAACGGCCGGATCATCTGGCTGTGACACAAGTAACAGCCCTCGCGGATGTAGATGTCGCGACCGGCAAGTTCCAGGGGAGAATAGGGCCTGACACCTTCCACCTTCTCAATGGTGTTCTTCACATAGAACAACGGTGCGATTTCAACGATACCGCCAATCATGACCACCACCAGGGACCCGACCGCCAGCAAAGATACATTGCGCTCAATGACGCCGTGTTTGTTGAGGATAGACATTTTCGATGCCCCTTATTCTGCTGGAACCGTTGATGATGTTATCCCGGCAGCCCCCATCGGGACCTCCTTGCGGACATCACCACGAATGGTTCGGTAGACGTTGTAGGCCATTACCAGGCCGCCGATCATATACAGGCCACCGCCCAGCGTGCGCATCACATACTCGGGATGAATGGCGCTGACGCTCTCGACGAACGAGTTTACCAGGAAGCCCTGATCATCGTACTCGCGCCACATCAGGCCCTGGGTGATGCCGGCAACCCACAAAACGGCGGCGTAGATCACGATGCCGATAGTGGCCAGCCACAAGTGCCAGTTGACCAGCCGCAGCGAATACAGCCTGTCGCGATGCCACAATTTTGGAACCATGTAGTAGATGGCACCAAACGAGATCATGCCGACCCAGCCGAGCGCACCGGAATGTACGTGGCCAATGGTCCAGTCCGTGTAGTGGGACAGCGAGTTGACCGACTTGATTGACATCATCGGGCCTTCAAATGTCGACATGCCGTAAAATGCCAGCGCCAGTACCATCATGCGGAGAATGGGGTCTGTGCGCAGCTTGTCCCAGGCCCCTGACAAGGTCATCAGGCCGTTGATCATGCCGCCCCATGACGGCATCCACAGCATGATGGAAAACACCATGCCCAGTGTCTGCGCCCAGTCCGGCAGCGCGGTGTAGTGAAGATGGTGCGGACCTGCCCAGATATACAGGAAAATCAGCGACCAGAAGTGGATGATCGAAAGCCGGTAGGAATAGATCGGGCGTTCGGCCTGCTTGGGCACGAAATAATACATCATGCCGAGGAAACCTGCAGTGAGGAAGAAGCCGACCGCGTTGTGGCCATACCACCATTGCGTCAGCGCATCCTGTACCCCGGCAAACGCCGAGTAGCTTTTGACACCCAGCAATGATACCGGCATGGCCAGATTGTTGACCACATGCAGCATGGCAACGGTGATGATGAAGCCAAGATAGAACCAGTTGGCTACATAGATGTGAGGCTCTTTGCGCTTGACTATGGTGCCAATGTAGACCGCCAGATAAGAGACCCAGACAATGGTCAGCCAGATGTCGACATACCATTCCGGTTCAGCGTATTCTCTGGATTGTGTAATACCCAGAAGATAACCGGTTGCGGCCATTACGATGAACAACTGGTAACCCCAGAAAACGAACCAGGCGAGGTTGCCGCCCCAGAGCCGTGCACGGCAGGTGCGCTGGACGACGTACAAACTGGTGCACAAGAGTGCGTTGCCGCCGAATGCGAAAACCACCGCTGATGTGTGAACCGGACGCAGGCGCCCAAAGTTCAGATAGGGTTCGATGTTGAGTATCGGCCAGGCAAGCTGCGCGGCAATGATGACGCCGACCAGAAACCCAGTAACCCCCCAGAACACGGTAGCGATGACGCCATAGCGCACCACATCATCCATATAACCGGAAGTGTCTTCGGCAGTTGCGGGCTGGCCCGCAGGTGCAAACTGCACCCGCCGCATCAGCACGATTGAACTGCCGGAAAGGATAAAAAACAGGATCCAGGCGTGAGCCTGAAACAGCGGATCTGTGGCAAATGCTGCGCCCATCAGCGCAAGAAATGTTGCCAGGACCATGGCTGCCAATTCGTAACCGTATTTCATGTCAGGAGCCCCCAGACAATGCGCCTTCTAGATATGGCGGGCGTGTACCAGATGCGAACATGCCCGCAGCGTCTGGCCGGGACATTGATCTGTGTCAAAGCAAACTTGCGACATCATGCTCAAGGTAAATCAAGTGCACAACTGATGCGCGTGATTGTTAACTCCAAGAGCAATGTTCATTCATATGGATGGATAAGATTGCTCTAACACTTTGGAATCGAGCATCTTTATTCGAGCAGATGATTTCATCTGATCGGATGATGCTCTAGCCGGGAGGCTGCTTCGGTCCGATGCTTATTTATCTGCTAGAACCGTCCACGACCGGCGCGCACGAGCTCGAACAGAGCCTGACGGACTTCCGGCAACATCACCACCACAAAATGAAACTGTGTGATGCGCTGGAGGATCTTGCAGATTCTCTGCCTGATCGGATTGATGTGCAAAACTGTCTGGCGCTGTCGCGGTGTGTGCTGCCAATCATCCGGCAGGCCCAGGCGATGGAAGAGAGCCATCTGTTTCCGCAACTGATGCAGGCCTACCCCGATGACAACCGGCTGCTGGCCAGTCTGGATCGCTTGCGCCAGGAGCATCTGGAAGACGATTCCTTTGCAGATGAAATTGCCTGCCTGCTGCATGATTGCGGATGTACCGGAAAACCCTCCAACGCCGAGTCGGCGGGCTATATGCTGCGCGGCTTTTTCTCCTCAATCAGACGGCACGTGGCTTTCGAACGCGAGTGTCTGATACCGCTGATCGAGTACAAAATCACCAAACAGGGCTAAGGCCTGTCATCAATTGAGCCAAATGATTGCCCCAGCGAGATGGATTGCACCGAGGAATGCGATAGCCCGTTTGTCATATCTGGTTGCAATTGCGCGGTATTGTTTGAGTTTTGCGAAGAAATTCTCGATCAGATGG
>JBDNEZ010000272.1:0-8098 GCA_041690095.1 Anderseniella sp. | reverse complement strand
CCAACAAGGCCCGTATCGAGCGCTGGCTGTCCGGATTGGCGGAACAGATTCAACCCGTCGAATAAATGATGGCTTCGAGCGCTTTGTGAGCATACAAAGTGCGAATTATTGCGTGTTGTACGTTTCGGGGCATCAAGCGCAAGCAGATCAAGCCTGAAGCCTTCAATCATCCTTGTTTTCAGCGCCGTCTGTCCTGCACAGAGTGACCACCAGTCCGTCATGATCTGACAGGCGTCGCCCATCAGATAGCCTGGCGATGCCGCGTATGCCGGTACATGAAAAATGACGGGTCGCTGCGATGTGACAAACCATGGCTTGCTCCAGTCCGTCGATGATACCCTGGCTCAATACGTCAAAATGCTCCCCCAGCGCGCTGAACAGCAGTTCACGCAGCCTGGCAGGTGCCCTGCCACGCGGCAGTCTCTGGTTGAAATCACCGACAATCAGTGTCGGCATGGCGGGCTCGCAATTGCGCACTATTCCGGCCAGGCCGTGGAGGTATTGCTCATGATCCTGCCATGCCCGGCGATTGCGTTGACCGGTTCGCACATGAGCAAAACTCCAGGGAATACAGACACCGATGACCCTGACGGGCCCCAGCGGTGTTTGCGTCGTGCCCGCCACAAAGCGCCCTGGTGGAAGGCCGTCATTTACGACGACATCAACATCATGCCAGGGCTGGCTTGACCAAAGCATGACCTTTCTTCTGCCTGTCTGGATATTGTAGCCGTAGTCTTCACCGCATTCGATCCAGTACCCAGGTTCTGACCGAAACCCCGAATATGCTTCGCAGAGACAAAGTATGTCCGCAGCCATCAGGTCCAGGTGCTGATGAATTCCCGGCGCGCGCCGCGACTTCGAAGTGGCCCACTCGATATTCCAGACACCCAGGCGCATCTGCTTGTGACTCTCCTTGCAAGCAGTGTTCTTCATAAGTTGCGTTGGTGGCTTTGGTCGGCAGGCAGTTGGGGTGTGACTGGAAACTCAATCCGCACGGTGTTGCCACGCATCGCACTCCAGAGGGTGTTGGTGGGCTTCACTCCAAAGTACACAAATGAGGCTGACAGGCGCATGGTTTTCATATGAGATTTACCTCCGTCTCCAGAGTGAAGACGAAGTTCAGCTCTGTCCAGCCCTGCTGCTGATCGAAGTTGCAACCTTGCCGGCAACCTCATCAAGGGTTGCTTTCAACCGCGTTACTTCCGAAACACTGTCAGTCTTGTCGGGATGGTATCTGGTGATCAGGTATTCGCGGCTGCCGGTCATGGCGCGCAGATGGGCTGCCGTCTTTTCGCGCAGGACCAGGCCGGCCTCTTCGGCACGCGCAGCGCGCGCAGCGAGATCATGCTGCAGTGCACGGATTTCCGAAGCCTCATGGCCATGAGACAGAAGCAGCGCATTCAGATAGAGTTCGATAGCGTGGATGGCGTTCAGGCGGGCAGGTGCCCGTGACAGCGGTTCGCCCTGACGGCCTTGTGCGAGCAGTGTGTGCGCCGCCTGCCTGTACTCATCCGCGAGCAGGGCAATCTGCTCCGGTGTGCAGTCAGTACCCGATGATCCGCCGGTCGTGGTATTTCCGGTCATGACATTCATGTCTGTCGCGGCTCCCCTTTGTCACAGACAATAATGCCGGGTGCGACCTAACACTAACTTAAGAAAACCGTTAGAGAGTGGCCGCGTTTTGCGCGCAGTTGACCGTGACCGACCTGATAATACCCTGACTTCTCGCATACGATCTGTCGAGTAACACGATGGTCAGAATGCAGACGGATCAACCTCGACGGTGAGCGGTACGTGGTCACTTAACCTGTTGCCGCACCACTCCTCGAAAGTTCCCACGTACATTTCCGTGATGAACGGGTTCCAGTGTGAAGGCAAGAAAATGTAATCAATATGAAACGTGTGGCCATCCTTCCTGCGATCGCGCCAGTAATGGGTCGCCTCGTTTTCAGCTCCGTGCTCAACCTTGCGGTTGACGTGATAGGCGCTTGTCAAACCTGCTGATGCCAATTCAGCAATTGCGTTGGCGTGATTGTTGATTTTGCCGGGCTTGTCCCAGCGAACATGATTATTGAAATCGCCGGCCACTATTGTTGAAGGCTCGTGTAAAAAGCTCCGGTATCGCTCAACGGATCTGGTAAATGGCGCTTTCTGGTTGCCGGTCCAGCCTTCTGCCTTGGTGTTGTGCGCCCACACGGCAAGCAGATTGAACTGCTGCTTTCCGGCTACCTTTACAGGTGCGATATAGCGTGGACACCCGGTTTGCTCATCATCGAGTGACACGCGATATCCGTTGAAGGCAAATATGCCGAGACCCTTGTTCGGATTGTCGCCGATCCAGACGATGTCAACATCATCCGGTAAATCCGTTTTGCTGCGCAGGATGTCCGGATCGGCGCATTCGGGTATAACGGCCACATCCGGTCGCAGAGACAACAGCACAGAAAACTTCCTGTCCAGTGCCATGTTGCAGTTCCAGGTCACGAGTCTCAAAATCACGTCTCCCGACCTGCGGTCTGACTAGTTGCAGACCGGTTCAACCTGATCATCGAAGCTCGTCATTGATCACCTGTGGGCAACAGGCACCGACGTGCATTTCAAGGCTTGAGCATCTTGTTCAGCGGTTCCGCGCGGTCGCGCAACCAGCCGGCAGGCTCCTGGCCCAGAACCGGCAGCCTGGCCGGTTCAAGCAGACCCACCTGGACCAGCAGTGACGCGTTGTCCCAGTAAATGTGTTCGTGGGTTACCTTGCCGGCTTCGAATCCCATGACGACGACGTGCGGCAACTCGACCTTACGCCCGGTCGGAGCGACGCCGGGCAGGGCGAATTCGACGGGGCTGTCGTGGGTGAAGGTCAGGATCATCTCGTCCACCACCTGATCGGCACCAACCGTTCGCGAGATCCGCGACACGTCGGTATCGGCCGGCATGTGGCCGACGAACTTGTCGGTATAAAACTCCTTCACACCGTCATGGTCATCGCCACCCAGCGCCACCGGAACGTTCCACACATAAGGATGCTCATGCATGGTCTGCATCGTTGCCGCGACATCCTTGTCCTGGAATTCGAGACTGACATGGCGGTCGAAGAGGGCGCCAAGATCGTGGCCAATATTGCTGCCCGGTGCCAGTTCGCCGCGCGAAGCCGCGTGGTCGAGAAGGGCGCGTGCCTGTCCGGCGCCGACCACCGGCAGGCCTGCTGCCGGTTTGAGCAATCCGGCCTGCACCAGTGCCGAGGCCTGATCCCAATAGATGTGTTCGTGCGCCACCAGACCGTCCTTGAACCCCATGATGACAACGTGCGGCAACACGATCCGCCGCCCCGTCGGTTTGATGCCGGGCAGCGAGATGGGGATTTCGCGATCATGGGTGAAGCTGATCACCAGCTCGTCGACCACCTGGTCAGCGCCAATGGTTCGCGACACCGGCTTTACTTCCGTGTCGTCCGGCCAATGTCCAATGAAGTGGTTGCCGTAGAACGCGCGCACATCGTCGCGCCCGACCCCACCGGTCATGGTCGGCACATGAAAGACATATGGATCGACCGCCATCGTCTTCATGGTGGCGTCAAGATCCATGTCGACAAACTCGTGGCGCACATGTGCATCGAACATGGCGCCAAGGTCACCCCTGGCCGCGCGGTCTGTATCAGTGATGTTCGCCATTGCTTCTCCTTTGGGTCCAATAACCGTTGCCACCGCCGCTGCCAGCGCGGTCCGCCGGTTCAGCGCAGTGTTCAACAGCGATGAAGAATCGTTTTGGTGTTTTTTCATTTGCGGCTCCGGATTTTCGTGCAGGGCCCACCCTCTGACGCAGATATCGATTCAAGCGCCTGAGTGGTTTGGCGGATAGTTCAGAAAGCGGACTGCTCCGACAGTCTCCGGAGACTTCCCAGCCACGGAAACCTCCCAGACTCAGTATCAAAGTTAGTCGAACGGGTTGATTCTGGGAACCGGAAACTGCAATTTCGAGCCACAAACCGGGCCTCAGGTCGCAGAACCGCCCTTGTGCAATTGTTCTGGACCAAACTGGGTGCGTTGCCGGGGTCGCCTCGCTATAACTGATGTGCTTCCATGTCATGTCAACTGCATGAGCAGGCCGGCCATCAGGCGGGCGCGCTCCACAAGGCTTGAAACCTCGATATGCTCGTTCAGCGTATGCAGGCCCTTGCCGCGTACGCCTATGGAATCCAGGGTTGGAATGCCCATGTTACCGGTGAAATTGCCGTCCGAGCCGCCGCCTGCACTGGCCGCGGTCAGGTCGAAACCGATCTCTTTGGCGATTTCCCGCGCGACTTCATACATCTGCATGGTGCCTGGCTGGTCCGGTGCCCAGACCGGCCGCGTGACACCGCGCGTGATCTGGAAGTCTACGCCATCGCTCTCGCCTTCCAGCTCCATCAGGCGCGCGACGCCATCGTCCAGGTCTTGCTGGGTCTTGGCCATTGTCAGTGCCTGCGCTTCGCACAGCGAGGACACGCAGTTGACCCATTGTCCGGCGTGAATGACCCCGACGCTGAAAGTGCAGTCTTCACCTGTCATGGCCTCGATTTCCAGAATCCTGCGGGCCATCGCTGCGATGGCAGAGCGTCCGTCGGCCAGGCGTGCACCGGCATGACTGGGCTTGCCCACGGTGCGCAGGTTGAATCGCGCAATGGCGTAGCGCCCGATCACCGCGCCACCGTCGTCGCGGGCCGGTTCAGGGACCAGCACATACTTGTTGCGCGCCGCCTCGGCTTCGATCAACTCGCGGGTCGACGGCGTGCCGACTTCCTCGTCAGGGGTGAACAGCACCGTGACCGGCAGCGGCGTCTGCAAGTCTGCCCGGGCCAGTTGGTGTATCGCCTCGACACTGGCGTAGTTGCCACCCTTCATATCCATGATGCCGGGCCCGTAGCAGATGTCGCCGTCGCGTTTGAACGGCAGCACCTTCAGCGTACCGACCGGATGCACGGTATCCATATGCCCGGCAATCAGGATGCCCGGCTGGCCGGCATCGGCATGCGGGAACCGCGCGCGGACCGACCCTGCAAAACCCATGCGGCCCGGAATCCGCTCCACCGTGGCGCCCGCGGCAAGGTCGTAGGCAGCCAAATCCATCATCCGGTTGACGGCGGCAGCATCATAAGTGGGGCTTTCACATTCGATCCACGGCTTGAGGCCCGACAGCATGGCTTCGGCATCGAAAGGCAGGTTGAGCAGGTTCATGGTGGGTTTCCGTTATTCTGATACGTTGTTGTGCTGTTACGTTGTTACAATGGCAGGCGGCGTTCGATGATCCGCGCCATGATCGACGCCCCCACCGGCAGAATTTCGGGATCGAGGAAAAACCCGGGATTGTGCAGCCCGACTGTGCCGGAGTGTCCGACCCTGCAATAGGAACCGGGAACCAATTTAAGCATGTCGGAAAAATCCTCCGACCCTGTCGCAGGTGCATCCGTGCCCGAGATATTTTCGGCGCCCACGATGTCGGATGCCGCTTCAAGATAGGCGTCGGAGAGATCTGCGTCGTTCATCAGAACATCGAAGATGTTACGCAGATCAAGACTGATGCTGACGCCATAGGCAATCGCCAACCCGTCGCACAGTTGTTGCATTCGTGTTCCGGCCAGCTCGCGGACCTCATCGGAGAAATACCGGATCGTGCCGGCCAGCGTCGCGGTATCCGGGACAATGTTATAGGCTGACCCGGCATGGATCTGCGTTACCGACAGGACGCAGGTCTCCAGTGGCGGCACGTTGCGCGACACGATGGTCTGGAACTGCTCGACCAGCGCGGCAGCGACCACCAGCGGATCGCGGGACTGTTGCGGCATGGCCGCGTGGCTGCCCTTGCCCTGTATGATGATATCAAAGAACGAGGCACCCGCCATTGCAGCCCCCTTGCAGATGCCGACCTTGCCCGGTTGCCCGTTTGGCGCATTATGCATGCCGTAGAGTTCGTCACAGGGAAATTTGTCGAACAGACCGTCGGCCAGCATGGCGCGCGCGCCGCCCAGCCCTTCCTCGGCGGGCTGGAAGATCAGCACGGCAGTGCCGTCGAAGTCACGTGTGCCGGCAAGGTGCTTGGCGGCCCCCAGAAGCATCGTGGTGTGCCCGTCATGACCGCAGGCATGCATGGTGCCGGGTTTGGTCGAGGAATAGGGCAGGTTGGTTTCCTCGTGTATCGGCAACGCGTCCATATCAGCGCGCAAGCCGATACGGCGATTGCCCCGGCCCTTGCCCCGGATCAGCGCCACGACGCCGGTTGTCGCGATGCCGGTGTGTACTTCATCGACGCCGTAATCGCGCAGTTTTTCCGCCACCACCGCAGCGGTGCGGCTTTCCGTAAACCCTATTTCGGGATGGGCATGAAGATCCTTGAAGATTGCCGTCAGTTCGTCTGAACTGTCGGCGATGACTGGCAAAATGGCCATTGTGCTGTGTCCTCGGTGTTGGGTCCCGCGTCGGCGCGTCTGTGGTGAGTGAAGTGTGTCTGGCGGAGCGATCATTACTGGCAGTTTCATCGTGCAATATGAACCGTCCCGGCAGGCAGGTCAGCATAAAGCGTAGGCAGGCTCGCGCTTCAATGCAATATCAAGTTTACGTGGGGTTATGGCGTGAAAGTCCATCGTGCCATTTCCAAACCGGGTTGAAAACTGCGCCGGAGTCAGCCATTTAAGTTGCGTTGTGACAGGATTTGCGATTGATCAATGTCTGTTCGAGGCAGTGCGATCAAGCTGGCTGCAAAAAAATGACGTAAAGAGATTTACCTGATGAAAGATCCCTACGAAATCCTTGGCGTCAAGAAGACCGCGACCGACAAGGAAATCAAGACAGCCTTCAAACAACTGGCGCGCAAACACCATCCCGACCTGCATCCCGATGACAAGCAGGCCGAGACGATTTTCAAGGACGTCTCGGCGGCCTATGATATTCTCAAGGACAAGGAAAAGCGCCGCCGCTTCGATGCAGGAGAGATTGATGCAACCGGTGCCGAGCGACCGCAACAGCAATATTATCGCGACTATGCCGGTGCCGGAGCAGGTCCGTCCGGCACCCATGCGGGGCAGGACGGTTTTGCCAGCAATGAAGAGCTGGAAGAGTTCCTGGCCCGGGCGTTTGGCGGCGGCGGACGTGGCCGCACGGAAAGCCCGCGCAAGGCACGCGGTAGCGACGTGAGCTATGTGCTGCCGGTGACCTTCATGGACGCTGCGGTCGGTGCCAGTCGCACAGTGACATTGCCTGACGGCAAGACCCTGAAGGTGACCATCCCCGAAGGAGCCGAGGACAGGCAGATGTTACGCCTGAAAGGCCAGGGCATGCCGGGCTTTAATGGCGGCCCGACCGGGGATGCGTATGTTGAGCTGCACGTGGAACCGCACCGGTTCTTCGAACGCAAGGACGACAATATCCATCTCGAGGTGCCGGTGACATTGAGCGAGGCGGTGCTGGGGGCACAGATCGAGGTACCGACGATTTCCGGCCCGGTCGCCGTGAAGGTGCCGAAGGGCTCAAGTACGGGCACAAAACTGCGATTGCGCGACAAGGGCATCAGCAATCGGAAGACCAAACAGCGCGGACATCAGTTGATTTCTCTTAAAGTCGTGTTGCCGTCGGGCGAAGAACCGGAACTGGCGGAATTTCTGAAAACCTGGAAGCCGAAGGCCGAGCAGACTCCACGCAAGGAGATGCTGCCATGATGATGCTGATGGATGACCTTGTCGCAGCCATCGCGGACCTGAAGCGCGAAGATCTGGAAACCTGGATTCAGGTGGATCTGATCACGCCGGACGAAGCTGCCGGCGCACCGGCATTCAGTGAATTGGAGTGCGCACGGGTTCAACTCATCTGCACCCTGCACTACGACATGGATGTCGATGTGGCGGTGTTGCCGGTTATCCTGGAACTGCTCGATCAGTTGCATGAAACCCGCCACCGGCTGCGCTCGCTGAGCACCGCTGTTCTGGCGCAGGACGAAGATGTTCGCTCGGCAGTTCTGGCCGTGCTGGCCGCCAGATAGAGCGGTTCACCTGAACACCGGTGCTTCAGTGACGGTTGCAGGCAAGCGTCGGGGTGGATCCGTTTGAGGCCTGGCTTGATGTGATACTGCGGGTCTG
>JBDNEZ010000271.1:0-11470 GCA_041690095.1 Anderseniella sp. | reverse complement strand
GTAAGGCGGATCCAGAAATACCAGCGAAAACGGGCGCATCGGCTTGCATGAACCCAGACTGCAGGCATCGCGCCGCCACAGTTTGCATTGCCCGATGACACCGAGTGTGTCGGCGTTGCGCCTTATGATGGCGCGCGCGGTATCACTGTTATCGATAAAAAGCACATGCTGGCTGCCCCGCGACAATGCTTCAAGCCCAAGCGCGCCGGTGCCCGCGAACAGGTCCAATACGCGTGAACCATCCAGACTGAAACAGGGAATGCCGTGTTCAAGCCGGTTGAAAATCGCCTCGCGTACCCGGTCCGTTGTCGGGCGGGTGTCGCGGCCATCAGGCGCTGAAATGCTGCGGCCCCTGAATTTACCGCCGACGATCCGCACGGGCAGCTCCCTTGCCGCCGGAGCGGTTTCCGGTGGGCTTGCCTGCGGCGGCCTTGCGCGGCGCGGATTCACCCTGCGTGGACTTGCCCTGCGGGGACTTACCTGATGCAGATTTGGTCACTCCAGGCTTGCCGGCTGGTTTGCCTTTCACACCGGTTCGCTTCGGCTTGCGGAACGGCTTGCCGTCGGGTCCGAGTTTCGGGTCGGCAGCCCGCTTCGGCTTTGCACCCTCCTTGCGTTTGGTGCCACCGCGAACCTGTTCGTTGAGGACTTTCTGTGAAATCTCATCCACCGCGCCACGGGCAAGCTCACCAAGCTGGAAAGGGCCGAAAGAAGTGCGAATCAACCGCCCGACCTTGAGGCCAAGATGTTCACATATCTTTTTGACTTCCCGGTTCTTGCCTTCGCGCAAGGCAATCGTCAGCCACACATTTGCGCCTTGTTCCTTGTCGAGCTTGGCTTCGATTGGCCCGTATTGAACGCCGTCCACCAACAGTCCGTCCTTGAGGGCTTCAAGAGCTTCAAGTGTGACTCTGCCATTGGCGCGCACCCGATAACGCCGCACCCATCCGGTTGCAGGCAGCTCCAGCAGGCGAGCCAGCCCGCCGTCATTGGTCAACAGCAGCAGGCCTTCGGTGTTGATGTCCAGCCGGCCGATCGAGATGACGCGCGGCAGTTCTTCCGGCATCTTGTCGAACACCGATGCACGGTCTTTCTCATCTCGGTGCGATACCACGAGACCCGACGGTTTGTGATAACGCCAGAGTCGCGCAGCCTCACGTTCCGGCAACGGTTTTCCGTCAACTTCCACAATGTCGGTGGGCAGCACTGTCATGGCCGGTGTGATAAGCGGCTTGCCATTGACATTGACCCGGCCCATTTCGATCCAGCGTTCGGCGTCGCGACGAGAGCAAAGACCAGCCCGGGCGATCACCTTGGCGACGCGTTCCGGCTTGATTTCATCGTCACCGGAAGCGGCCAGCGACGGTGTTGGTTGTTTGGCGTTCATGGAGATGCTTGTATCAGAAGGTCAGGGCCGCTGCACAGGTTCAATTGCGAAGCTGCGGCAAACAGGTGTGAAAGACGATGAAGCTTGACTTGCACCCGGCCATGGCACGGGCATTTGAAGAAGCTGAAGCCGCAGGTGAGCGTGGCGAGGTGCCTGTCGGCGCGTGTATCACCAGTCGCGACGGCAGCATTGTGGCCAGCGCCGGAAATCGCACTCGAGAGTTCAACGATCCCACTGCTCATGCGGAAGTGCTGGTCATCCGTGAAGCCGGCAGGTTGCAAGACAGCGAACGATTGCTGGACTGCGATCTGCACGTAACCCTGGAACCATGCGCCATGTGTGCCGCTGCCATTTCATTTGCCCGTATCAATCGTTTGTACTTCGGAGCTGACGATGAGAAGATGGGCGCGGTGGAAAACGGACCGCGGTTTTTTACACTGCCAACCTGTCACCACGCACCGCAGGTGTATTCCGGCCTGGGCGAGAAACGGGCGCGTGACCTGTTGACTCTGTTTTTCAAAACCAGGCGCTAGAGCAACAGGGGTTCAGTTGAACCTGTGTTGCTCCAATACTTTGGGATCGAGCATCTTCATCCGATCAGATGATTCTATCTGATCAGATGATGCTCTAAGCGTCTGAAATGGCTCGTTTGTTCAAGGCACGTTCAAGTGAGCGTTTGATCTCTTCGCGCGCCGGTCTCGACGCGTTCATGATGTCTTCAAAGTGAAAGAAGTCATGCAGCCGAAACTGACTTATCGCCGGCTCAATCCAGATATCGCAGCGCAGAGTCTCACGCTGCAATTGCGCAATGGTGTGCTGTTGAATCTGCATGGCCCCCGACAACAGGTCCCGGCTGCGTGCGCTGGAATCGTTGCTGTGAACGGGCCTGCCAATGACATTGACCGCCACCACGATGTCACAACCATCCTGCACGTGAGATATCGGAACCGGATTGACGCAACCCCCGTCAATCAGAGTGACCTTGCGCCTGGGGGCGGAGATCACACCTGGTATGGCAATGCTGGAGGCAATGGCAGAAACCGGATCGCCGGACGAAAAAACGACCTCACTCATGGCGTAGAAATCGGTCGTGACAACGGTAAGAGGAATGGCGAACTTTGCCAGGTCATCAGGAATGGAAGCTGGCAACACCAGTTTTACCAGTTGCGTACCGTCAAGGATCGGTGAGGCCAGTGGATTGAAATTGATCAGATCCAGCAGGCCGCCGCGCCCCGACGAAAATGCCCGCCGGGCTGCATCAAGCTTGTTGGACAGGACACTGCGGGCGTGGTCTTCAATTTCAGCAGCACTTAGTCCACCAGCATATGCCGCGCCTATCAGTGCGCCGATACTGGTACCGGACATGCGGCAAGGCTTGATGCCGAGTTCATCAAATGCGTGCAGGATCTGGATATGGGCAAGACCGCGGGCAGCACCGCCGCCCAGCGCCAGTCCGATACGAGGGTCACTCATGCGCCGGCCTTTCGCGCGTAGTCCCAGGCAACATCTGCCATGGGCGATACCAGACCGGCAATTTCCGCCGCACGCGGGTTTGCCGCTGTACCATCTCTTGCCCGACCGACAATACCCTGGAAGATAGCTGCCATTCTGAAGAAATTGTAGGCGAGATATGTGTCGAGGTCGGGAATGGAACTTAAACCTCGTTGCTGGCAGTAGGTGGCAACATACTCTTCAAGGGCAGGCACACCTTCAAGCTGTGAATGGCCAACCAGCGAGCCAACACCGGCACCGGTTTCGGACGGCGGCATGCGCCACTGCATGAGGTGGTAAGTGAAATCAGCAATCGGGTCGCCCAGGGTGGACAACTCCCAGTCAAGCACTGCCCGGATTTCGGGGCTGTCCTTGTCGATGATGCAATTGTCGAGTCGGAAGTCACCATGCACAAGTGATACCTGGCCCGATGACGGTGAGGCGTCCGGCAGCCAATCCATCAGCCGGTCCATGGCCGCAATCGTCACTGTTTGTGATGCGCGGTACTGCTGCGACCAGCGCTTGATCTGCCGTGCCACATAGCCATCAGCGCGACCGAAGTCGGCAAGGCCTGCAGCATCGATATCCACCGAATGCAGCTTTGCCATGAAGGAATTGAGCTCGTTGAAAACCGTGGCGCGCTCGGAACCTGAAATGCCGGGCATGTACGGCTCCCAGAACACTCTGCCATCAACAAAATCCATCACGTAAAATTCAGTGCCGATAATGGCGTTGTCTTCACACAACAAGTGGGGTCTGGCGACCGGCAGGCCCTGGGCATGCAGCGCCTTGATGACACGATATTCCCGGTCGACCGCGTGTGCCGATGGCAACAGTTTGCCCGGTGGCTTGCGGCGCAGAACATAGGACGCTGCTGCAGTGACAAGCTTGTAGGTCGGGTTTGACTGACCGCCTTTGAACTGTGCGACCGTCATTGGCGGTGTGAAACCGGGTATGCGGGTTTTGAGATAGTCCGCCAGCGCCGGTTCATCAAACCGGTGCGCTCCGCGCACGTCGCGCGTGCCGGAAAATTCGGCCTGTCTGTCCATGGGCCGGGTCAAGCCGCGTTCTCCATCAGAAATGACAACATGGCGGCCAGTGTTTCTGTAGGGGCTTCTTCGGGCAGAAAATGCCCGCAGGCAATGCCGCCGCCGGATACATTCGTCGCCCAGGTGCGCCAGATGTCGAGCGGGCCTCCACCTGATTTGCCGGGGATGCCGGCATCCCCCCACAGCGCCAGCATGGGGCAGGTGATCTTGATACCTTGATCAAGCGCTGCGAGATCATGATCCACGTCGCAGGTGGCGCCTGCGCGATAGTCATTACACAAGGCGTGGATGACCGCCGGATCACGGAAGTAGGCGCGATATTCAGCAAGCGCTGCCGGGTCAAACACGTCAAGACCGGTGCCGTTGTTCCAGGCGCCGAGTTTCTCGTCGATATAGAAATCCGGATCGGCGCCGATCATTCGTTCCGGCAGCGGATAGGGCTGTGCCAGAAACGGCCAGTGATAGGTGTTCATGGCACCCTTGATGCTTGCCATGGCTTTCCATTGCTCCAGCGTGGGCACGATGTCGAGCGTGATCAGGCTGCTGATCGCTTGCGGATGATCCTGCGCCAGACGGTAGGCCACGCGCCCGCCGCGGTCATGGCCGCACAGGTGGAACTTGTCATGACCAAGTGAGCGCATGACGGCAACCAGATCGTTGGCCATGGTCCGCTTGGAATAGGCAAGGTTTTCAGCGTCATTGACCGGTTTGCCGGAGCGGCCATAGCCGCGCAAGTCCGGAATGACCAGCGCGAAATGGCGGCTCAGTTCACCGGCAATCTTGTGCCAGATGGCCCCGGTCTGCGGAAACCCGTGCACCAATAACAGCGCCGGGCCGGAGCCGCCTGTGCGCACGAAAATCCGCGCACCTTCGCCATCCATCATGCAGTCTTCAAATCCCGGAAACAGATCGTTCATACAGTGCCTTTTTCACGTTCCACAGCCCGCCAGCCGATATCGCGGCGGCAGAAGCTTTGTGGCCAGTCTACAGCGTCAACCGCTGCATATGCCAGTCTCTGCGCCTCACGGACGCTGTCAGCACGTGCAGTTATGTTCAATACGCGTCCGCCATTAGCCAGAATCCTGTCACCGTCGCGTTTTGTGCCGGCATGAAATATCTGCACTCCATCCATTGCAGATGCAGCGGCCAGATTGCCGATCACGGAGCCTTTTTGCACGTTACCAGGATAGCCTTCAGCGGCCATTACCACGGTGAGCGCCACAGTGTCATGCCAGCGCACGGACACCTTGTCGAGCGTACCTGAACATGCAGCCAGCATGATGGTCACGATATCGTCCTTGAGCCGCATCATCAGCACCTGGCACTCAGGATCACCGAAACGCACATTGTATTCAATCAACTGCGGGCCGGTGTCGGTAATCATCAGCCCGGCGAACAGCACGCCCTGAAACGCAGCGCCTTCTGCCGCCATGGCGGCCAGGGTGGGCTTGATGATCTCGTCCATGGTGCGCCGGCTCATGGCCTCGTCCATCACCGGTGCAGGTGAATATGCACCCATGCCGCCGGTGTTTGGCCCGGTGTCACCTTCACCGACGCATTTGTGGTCCTGTGCGGAACCGAAGGCAACTGCGGTCTTACCGTCACAGATAGCAAAGAACGAGGCTTCTTCGCCATCGAGATATGCCTCGATCACCACTTCGGTCCCGGCGGCCCCGAAGCGGCCGGCAAATATCTCGCGGACAGCGGCTTCCGCCTCGTCCATTGTCATGGCCACCGTCACACCTTTGCCGGCAGCAAGGCCGTCCGCCTTGACCACAATCGGTGCGCTGTGCGCAGCCAGATAGGCGAGTGCATCAGCTTCACTGTCAAACCGGCCATAGGCGCCGGTTGGAATGTTGTATTTGGCGCAGATATCCTTGGTGAAGCCCTTTGAGCCTTCGAGCCGGGCAGCAGCCTCGCCGGGTCCGAAAGTGGTGATGCCGGCGCTTCGCAAATCATCCGCCAGGCCTGCCACCAGTGGCGCTTCGGGACCTACCACGACAAGACCGACAGCGTTCACCTTGCAGAAATTGATGACCGCAGCCGGATCGTCGACATCCAACACTGCAATTTCTGCTTCTTGTGCTATTCCGGCATTGCCGGGCGAGCAGAACAGCGTGTCTGTCAACGATGAATTTGCGATTGCCCAGGCCAGCGCATGTTCGCGGCCGCCCGATCCGATCAGAAGAATGTTCATGAAGTGTCAAGCTCTCCTTGCCATTACCAGTGTTTTTGACATCCAATGGGCGCTATTGAAAGGATTCTTGTAGTCATGTCCACCGATTGGCCTCCGTCAGGGTTTGATCCCGATACAGGCGAGCTTATTGATGAGTCCGAAGTGGTCTCGAATGTTGCCGAATTCACCGTGTCGGAGATTTCCAACGCACTGAAGCGCACGCTGGAAGACACTTTCGGACATGTGCGGGTTCGTGGTGAACTGGGCCGGGTGTCGCGGCCTGCGTCCGGCCATGTCTACCTGGACCTGAAAGATGATCGCGCCGTGATATCCGGGGTCATCTGGAAGGGCACGGTGTCGCGCATGAAGATTCAGCCCGAGCAGGGGCTGGAAGTTATTGCCACCGGGCGTATCACCACTTTTCCGGGCCAGTCCAAATACCAGATCATCATTGAAACACTGGAGCCTGCCGGTGCCGGCGCGCTGATGGCACTGCTGGAAGAACGCCGCAAGAAACTGTCGACGGAAGGCCTGTTTGACGAAGACCGCAAACGCGAATTGCCCTATCTGCCCAAAGTCATCGGTGTGGTGACGTCGCCAACCGGCGCGGTCATTCGCGATATTCTGCATCGCCTGTCTGATCGTTTTCCAAGGCATGTCCTGGTGTGGCCGGTGCGGGTTCAGGGAGACAGCAGCGCTGCCGAAGTGGCCAACGGCATTCGCGGCTTCAATGCACTCGCTCCTGATGGCGACATCCCGAGGCCGGATCTGATTATCGTGGCGCGTGGCGGTGGCAGCCTGGAGGATTTGTGGGGTTTCAACGAGGAGGAGGTGGTGCGCGCAGCCGCCGACAGCGCCATTCCGCTGATTTCCGCAGTGGGCCACGAGACCGACTGGACATTGATCGATCATGCCGCAGACTGGCGCGCACCGACGCCCACTGCTGCTGCTGAACGCGCGGTTCCGGTGCGGACCGAAGTGCTGGCCTATGTTGCCGATATGGGCGCGCGTCAGCATCGTGCGATGTCGCGCGCCATGGATGAACGCCGTACCCGCATTACCGCAGCGGGCAGGGGACTGCCGCGTCCCGATGATCTGCTGGCGCTGGCCCGGCAGCGTTTTGATGCGGCATCCGGCAGGCTTGGCCAGTCATTGAAAACTGCAACAGCCGCCAGCCGCAACCGGTTCGACCGGATCGTGTCGCGTTTCAGCGTCAGGCCATTGCAGCAACAGATCATTCGCGATCGCGACACGGTCATCCGCCTGTCGCGCGAAGCGCGCCGGAACCTTGGCACCGGCATGGACCAGCGCCGTCAGGCACTGTCGGCAGCGGACAAGCTTCTGAGGGCATTTTCCTATCAGGCCGTACTGGAACGCGGCTTTGCGCTGGTGCGCGATAGCCAGGGGCAGCCGGTGCGTACAGCTGCGGCAACCGAGGCAGGCATGGGGGTCAGCATCGAGTTTGCCGACGGCCGCGCCGATGCGGTGATCGGGGTGAAAGGCACAAGGAAGCCGGGATCATCCACCAAGCCGTCAGGTGAGGGTAAACCCGGCGGCGGCCAGGGCAGTCTGTTTTAGGGCTACCTCGCCAGTGTTCAACTGAAATGGCCGGTGCCGCCGCTCCTGTTAGGCACCGCAAACGAACCCCAGGAGGAAACGCGCGCGATGATATTCATGTCAATTCGAGCTCGCACAGTGGCAGTGGCCGGCATTGCGTTCGGACTAACAACGGCATCCTTGATAGCCGTTTACCTGCCGCAGACCGGCACTCTGGCACGCGAGCCCTACAAGCGTATTGAAGAACTTCTCGCCACCGACACTACCATTCTCGGCCAGCCCATCGCTTATCCGGCCGGAGAACTATCCAGGGTTACGGCAGTGATTGTCACGCTCAAGCCGGGCGAGGAGACCGGGTGGCACACTCACGCCGTGCCGTTGTTCGGATACATCATGGAGGGCGAGTTGACCGTCAATTACGGCAAGCATGGCATGAAAGTCTACAAGTCAGGTGACAGTGTCGTTGAAGCAATCAACACGCCGCACAACGGCACAAGCAGCGGCACAGGTTCACTTCGCATTATGGCGGTTTTCATGGGTGCAGAAGGTGTCGCCAATACAACCATGATCGACTTAAAGCAATGATCCAGTGGGGTGCAAATAATTTCGGTTGGCATGAACCCGCATATTGGTTTGGTGAAGCCAACCCCTTCTCAAGCCGTTGTTCTGGCTGTAAGAGTGTTACTTATGAATTTTGAACCAACATTTACCGCTGCCCACGAAGCCAAGGTCCGTTATCTTGATGCCGACTTCCAGGTGCTGCGTCATGGTGATTACGTGCGCTGCGCCATCACCAGACAGGCCATTCGTCTGGACGATTTGCGCTATTGGTCTGTCGAGCGTCAGGAAGCCTACGCTTCAGCTGAAGTAGCCATGCAACGTCACCTGGAAATGATCGACATCGACTAGATCAGGTTTATCCATCTGTATGGATGAATATTGCTCTAGCGATTGCCACGGGTATTTTTATGTGACGATCAGTCAAGTCCGCTGACGGTCTCGTCAATCAGGCTGTCTATGACCCTTTGCATGGCTTCTTTTTCATCTGCGCCCTGGTCAATTGCAGTCTTGAAAACTGCCCGCTGCCTGTCGGCGCTGTTGCCCCCGGCGGCAATTTCGCGCAATTTCGCGATTTCGGTCGAACACCCCAGGTGTTCAGCATCAACCGCCACGAGTTCCAGTAACTCGTCAAGCAGGCGGGGGTAGTCAACCAGTTCTGCCTTGCCGAAATCCATCAATTGCCCTGACACGCCGTAACGTTGCGCCTGCCAGCGGTTCTCATTGATAAGGAACCGTTCATACTGGCGCCAGCGCTGGTTGGACAATCTGAGCCGGTAAAGCATGTGGGCCAGGCTTTGCACCAGTGCAGCAATGGCAACAGCATCATCAAGACGCGGCGTGACATCGCAAATACGGGTTTCCAGCGTCGGGAAACGATCTGATGGCCGCAGGTCCCACCAGATTTTTGTTGCATCCTTAATCACACCGGCCCCGATCAGCGTATCCACGGCGCGTTTGTACTCCGCATAAGAGTTGAACATGGGGGGCAGGCCGGTGCGCGGCAGATTGTCGAACACGCTAAGCCGGTAAGACGCCAGCCCGGTGTCACTGCCTTGCCAGAACGGCGATGAGGCAGACAGCGCCAGCAGGTGCGGCAGAAAATATGACATTTGCCCCAGCAGGTCGATACGCAAGTCATCATTCTCGATGCCGATATGAACGTGCATGCCGCAGATCAGCATGCGTCGGGCAACGCCTGCCAGGTCGCGCGCCAGCTCTTCATAGCGCTGTTTGTTGGTGAAATTCTGGTGCTGCCAGTCGGCAAACGGATGTGTGGCGACGGCCAGCGGCGCAAGTCCGTAGCCGTCGGCAATGCCGGCGATGGTTTTGCGCAATTCCGCCAGTTCGGCGCGTGCTTGTGGAATGGTTTCGCAAACCCCGGTTCCAACTTCGATCTGACACTGCAGGAATTCAGGGCTTACGCGAGACTTCAGGACTTTCTGGCAGTCAGCCATCAAGGCGTCAGGGGCCGCTACCAGATCACGGGTTTCGCGGCTGACAAGAAGATACTCTTCCTCGATACCCAGCGTGAATGTCGGCCTCTGCATGCTCATGCGGCAAAGTCTGCTTTAAGCGGCTCCTGCATGCAAGCCATTCAGCACGCGTCCAGGGTCAGGCCGGAGTACCCACCAAATGGCGGTCGTTGTCGAGCGCAATACGCTTTGATAAAGGGTCATGACCTGAGCCTTCAACTGCACAGCGCTTGCATTTTTTGGTATGATGGCGTTATGAAATCACCGGTCCGCAAGGTGGCGGGCAGTTTAGAGAGTAATTACCATGAGCAACTGGACTCCTTCGAGCTGGCGTTCTTTCCCGATCAAGCAGGTTCCCGACTATGCTGATGCGGAAGCCCTCAAAACCACCGAAGCGCGATTGGCCAGGTTTCCCCCGCTGGTATTTGCAGGTGAGGCACGCAAGCTGAAGCGCAAGCTGGCCAAGGTGTCGGAAGGCAAGGGTTTCCTGTTGCAAGGTGGTGACTGCGCAGAAAGCTTTGCCGAACACGGAGCGGACAACATTCGCGACTTCTTCCGCGTGTTTCTGCAGATGGCTGTCGTGTTGACGTTTGCCGGCGGCCAGCCGGTGGTCAAGGTCGGCCGGATTGCCGGACAGTTTGCCAAACCGCGGTCATCCAATGTTGAAAAGCAAGGCGACGTTGAACTGCCGAGTTACCGTGGCGACATCATCAACTCCATCGAATTCGATGCGGAATTACGCGAGCCTGATCCTGAGCGCCAGATCATGGCTTACCGCCAGTCTGCTGCCACGCTGAACCTGTTGCGGGCGTTTGCCATGGGTGGTTATGCCAACCTGGAGCATGTGCATCGCTGGACGCTGGGATATTTACGTGGGTCGCCCCAATCCGAACGCTATCAGCATCTGGCTGACCGGATTTCGGAAACGCTGGGCTTCATGCGCTCATGCGGTATCAACCCTGATACTACGCCGCAGCTCAAATCCACCGAGTTCTACACCTCGCACGAGGCTTTGCTGCTGGGCTATGAACAAGCCCTGACCCGCGTCGATTCCACGTCCGGAGAATGGTATGCCACCTCGGGTCACATGTTGTGGATTGGAGACAGAACGCGCCAGCCGGATCATGCGCATATGGAATTTTGTCGTGGTGTGCAAAACCCGATCGGCCTGAAGTGTGGTCCGTCGCTGGAGCCCGATGAGCTGATCCGTCTCATCGACATACTGAACCCTGCCAACGAAGCCGGCAGGCTGACCCTGATCGCACGCTTTGGTGCAGGCAAGGTGGAAAATCATCTGCCCGCCCTGATCCGCAAAGTCGAGGCCGAAGGCCGCAAGGTGCTGTGGTCATGTGATCCGATGCACGGCAACGTCATAAAGGCATCCAGCGGTTACAAGACCAGGCCGTTCGACGCCATTCTGTCGGAAGTACGTGACTTCCTGTCCATTCATCGGGCCGAAGGCACCCACGCCGGCGGTATTCATGTGGAAATGACCGGACAGAACGTTACCGAATGTACCGGTGGTGCGCGAGAAGTATCGGATGCTGATCTTGCAGACCGTTATCACACTTATTGTGATCCACGGCTCAACGCTGATCAGGCACTGGAACTTGCGTTTCTGCTGGCAGAGGAATTGCGCAAGTCGGTTGTGCCGGAGACGGATGACACCGACGAAACCAGCTTTGAGGCTGCTGAATAGGGAATAATACCAGATCCCAGTAACAGCGACTCATTTCATGGGATCATAGCGGTTCACTCGGGCAGGCGCCGTGCGCAG
>JBDNEZ010000270.1:0-3778 GCA_041690095.1 Anderseniella sp. | reverse complement strand
TATAGCATCCCATGAGCTCTTCAACAGTATCTGCAGCGATCGCAGCAAAACCACGTGCGCCCTATGGCATTCTCGTTGCCATGTCAGCCATCGGTCCACACGCCATGAACATGTTCGTGCCATCCATGCCCGGATTGCAGGCGACTTTCAACGTCTCGTCCGGTGTGGTTCAGATGACGCTGACCGTATACCTGACGGGTCTGGCCGTGTGCCAGCTCATCTACGGCCCCTTTTCCGACCGGTATGGTCGCCGCCCGATGCTGCTGGCCGGTATGGCATTGTTCATTGTTGCCAGCATCGCGTGCGCTCTTGCCACGTCAATCGAAATGCTGATCGTGGCGCGCGGAGTCCAGGCGGTTGGCGGCGCGGCCGGCATGATCCTGTCACGCGCCATCGTACGCGATCTGTTTACCCGCGAACAATCTGCCTCGGTATTGGGCTACATCACCATGGCCTGGGTTCTGGCCCCCATGGTTGCACCAATCATTGGCGGTACACTGGACCAGTGGTTTTCATTCCGGGCCGGTTTCTGGGTGCTGGCCTGTGTCGGCACACTGGTGATGCTGGCGGTTTATGCACGTCTGCGGGAAACCAACCTGTCGTTGCAGGCCGATGCCAGCCTGATCCGCGTCGAGCTCTATGTTACCCTTCTGAAGAACAGAGCCTTCCGGGGTTACGCCGCGACAGTGACCTTCGGCAGTGCGGTGTTCTTCTGTTATCTGGCGGTAGCGCCCTTCATCATGGTCACTGTGCGCGGCTATTCGCCGATCGATTACGGCACCTGGTTCGTGTGTTCCGGGATGGGTTACATGGCCGGCAACTTTGTCTCCGGCCGTTACTCGACGCGCCTCGGCAACGACTGCATGATCCGCTACGGCAATCGGCTAACCCTTGCAGGTACGGTGTTGCTGCTCGGCTTTGCCCTGGCCGGTCACACCCATCCCGCCACACTGTTCCTGCCCATGGCACTATCTGCATTCGGCAATGGCCTGACGATCCCCAACGGCCTGACTGCAGCCATTTCCGTCGATCCGAAAAACATCGGCTCGGGTGCCGGTCTGGCGGGCTTTCTGCAGGTTGCACTCGGTGCCCTGGTCTCGCAAGGTGTCGGCTACTATCAGGCCAGCTGGATCAATATCGGTTTCTGGGTCATGGCAGTGCTCGCCCTGCTGGCAGCGCTTGCACACCGCTACAATGACCGGCAATAGTGGCAGCCATGAACACTGATTCTTGCAATTCCGGCCCCACCGGCCAGTTGACGATGCGCGTACCGGCGATGCCGGCAGACGCCAATGCCGCCGGCGATGTGTTCGGCGGCTGGGTCATGGCACAGATGGATCTCGCCGCCGGCATCCGGTCCGGCGAGCGCTCCACCGGCCGGGTCGTCACTGCCGCCATCAACGCGCTGTCGTTCAAGTTGCCGGTGAAAATCGGCGATACGCTGGAGCTGTACACCAATGTCATGAAGGTCGGCAGATCTTCCATGACCATCGAGGTCGAGGCCTGGGCACAGCGCTATCTGACACATGAAAAAGTCAAGGTCACCGACGCCGACTTTGTCATGGTCGCCGTTGATGAAAACGGCAACCCACGCACCGTGCCGGACGAGTAAACGCTTGATTCAACCTTACCGGTTGCGCGTCCAATCGATTGAAATGAATCGATTTTACAGCAGCTGTTAAAGTCACGATCAGACCGCAGACGGATTGTCTTCGTATCAGTAGTACCCTTCCGCAGGCCCCTTGTATTCCATCAGCGTGTTGCCGCCATCCGCAACAATCAGCTGGCCGGTGACAAAGCTTGCTTCCTCACTGGCCAGGAACAGCGCGACCTGGCCAATTTCATCAGGCGTACCGGGCCGGCCGACCGGAGCCTGCGTGCCGGCGAATACTTCTTCAGGAGAAGACGAAGGGGTTTCAATCCAGCCCGGTCCGATACCGTTCACGGTGATGTTGTACGGTGCCAGTTCAATGGCTTGTGCCCGCGTCATGCCCATGATCGCGGCCTTGGCGGCGGAATAGATCGTGCCCTTAGGGTTGGAGACCAACGGCCCGGTCACGGAACTCATATTGACGATGCGGCCAAACTTGCGCTCGATCATGGACGGCACCACCCGACGGGTTACGTAAAACACCGTGGTCAGGTTGATGTCCATGCCGCGCCGCCATTGCTCGTCGGGAATATCCTGTATCAGCCGAGACGGTTCATCGTGGCCGGTCTGCACCATGCCGGCATTGTTGACGACAATATCGATTGGACCAAGCGCGGCTTCGATCGCCGTCACCAGGCCATCAACTTCTGCTGCATCGGTCAGGTCGCACGGATGGGCAAACACGCCCGCACCCAGTTCCCGCGCCCGCTCATGGATGCGATCAGTTGTCGAGGAGATGGCCACTTTTGCGCCCGCCGCTGCCAGCAGTTTCGCACAGGCAAAACCAATCCCGCCGGCACTGCCGCACCCTGTCACCAGCGCTACTTTGTTTTTCACACCCGGCATTAAATTTTCTCCCACACTTGAACTGCCACACTTGCGGGTCCATCTTTGCAAGTCCGCATCAACTACGCAATTGAAAGTGCCCCAGTCATGAAACGCCGCCTCTTCCTCGCTCTTGCCGTGCTCGCAGCCGGAGCTCCCTCCGCCCTGTCTGCCACACTCGATTTTGACGTGGCAAAGAGCGCGTCGTGTGGTTGCTGCAAGGCCTGGGTCGAATATATCCGCGCTGCCGGCCATGAAGTGAAAACGTCCGACATGGATATGGCCGCCCTCAACCAACACAAGACCGCGCTCGGCATCTCGCCGCAATACGCTTCCTGTCACACTGCCACCGTGGATGGCTATGTCATTGAAGGTCATGTACCGATCGCTGATATCGAGCGGCTGCTGAAACAGCGCCCGGCAGCGATTGGCCTGTCAGCGCCCGGCATGCCTGCCGGCTCACCCGGCATGGAGATGGGCACCTCCCGCGAGGCCCACGATGTCGTGCTGGTGAAGCTGGACGGCAGCAGCGAGGTCTGGTCGCGTTATGAGGAACGCCAGTAAGTTAAACTGCATGAACCTGAAACACGACAGGTTACTCGCCGGTCAGCCAATCGACCGTCCATGAAGCCTCGCCCTGACGCAGGCGCTCTGACAGGGCCGGCATCAGGCCGGGCAGTTCTTCCGCCAGCGGCCACGGCGGGTTGACGATGATCAGGCCGGAGCCGGCCAGCCCGCCACTCATCTCTGCCGGGCGCACCATCAACTCGACGTGCAGCATGCGCGCCATGCCGGCCTGTCGAGCAGCCTCAACCAGCCGGCGCGACAGACCGTCACCCGTCACCGGATACCACAGCATGAAGCACCCGGTGGCAAACCGCCTGTAGCCCTGCTGCAACATGGCCAATGCCCGCACGTCGTCATCGCGCTTTTCAAACGGTGGATCGATCAGCACGATACCGCGGCGTTCGCGCGGTGGCAGGTTTGCCTTGACCGCAATGGTCGCCTCGGCCTGTGTCACCCGCACCCGCTTTTCACGTTCATACAGGCCGGCAAGCGTCGCGAAATCTTCCGGGTGCAATTCGTTGAACACCAGCCGGTCATCGGGCCTGGTCAGCAGAACGGACAGTTCCGGCGATCCCGGATACCATGCAAGTTCCTGCCCGCGGGAATTGACCGCCTCGACCATGTCGCGCCACGGCGTGAGCAGGGTTTCTGCTTCGGCATCGTCAAGCGCCAGACGCCCGCCTGCCTCGTCATACAGACGGCCCAGCCCCTCGCGCCATTCCAGCGTCTTGCCCG
>JBDNEZ010000269.1:0-9339 GCA_041690095.1 Anderseniella sp. | reverse complement strand
CGGATGATACAGAAAAGCGTTGACCGGTTTCGACAGTCGTCCGCTGCCCAGACCCAGGATGACGAAACTGACAAAGCCCAGCAGTGAGCCGATCAGGCCGGCCTTCAAACCGGTGAGGCAGAAGCGCCACAAGACCGCACGGGATATGAAACTGTCACGGGCACCGGCCAGATACAGAACCTCAATGACTTCCCTGTTTGCCTCCATCGCTGCGCGTGTCGCATAGACGACGAGCACGATAGCTGCGGCCACAATCAAGCTGAGCACGGCGATGGCCAGCCAGGTCAGCGAGCGCGCCATGCTGATCAATTCAGCCTGCCAGCGCCGGTGGGTGTCCAGTGTGGCAGACGGCACTTGCGTGGCAAGAGTGGCGCGCAACAGTTCAAGATCAGGCGGAGATGATTTGTCGATACTGACATTGATCAGGCGCGGTATCGGCAGATCGTCCAGTATGCCCGACGTGCCGAGCCAGGGTTCAAGCAGTTTGCGTGCCGCATCGGGGCTGACTGCAATCACATCGGCAATCCCTTTGGTGGCACGCAGTATCTGCTCGACTTTTGCGGTATCGCCATCAACATCAACACCGTCTGCCGCCGTGATCTGTACTGTCACCTCGCTGGCAATCTGTGATGTCCAGTTGTCGACCGCGGTAGCTGTCATCAACAGCGCACCGATAGCCAGGACGGCGAGATAACACATTGCAGCCATTGCCGTCATCAAGGTCATGTGTGGTGCAGTTGCTTCAGGAATGACCTTGGAACGTCCATTACCGACGGCAGGCAAGGTCTTGCCGGCACGGGCATCGAAACCGGAGGTGTGGCGGTCAAGCTGCCGGGCTGTGACGTTCCGGTTTATTGCCATGATGTGCGTCCGTCTTCCAGCCGCAGTACGGGTGCCTTGATAGTGTCCAGCAGGTGGGTGTCGTGGGTTGCGATCAAAACCGTTGTGCCAAACTGGTTGAGCTGCTGGAACAGGCGCATCAGACGCAGTGCCAGGGCGGGGTCCACATTGCCGGTCGGTTCGTCTGCCAGCAATAGTTCCGGGCTTGAAATCACCGCGCGCGCTATGGCGGCGCGTTGTTTCTCGCCGCCGGACAAGACGGGTGGATAGGCATTGGTGTGATGTTCCAGGCCAACCCAGTCCAGCAGTTCGAGAACATTGTCGCGATAATCGTTCAGTTTGCTGCCACGAATCCGCAAGGGCAGGGCCACATTCTCAAAGGTGGTGAGATGATCGAGCAAGCGGAATTCCTGAAACACCACGCCGATCCGCCGGCGAACGTCCGGTATTTTTCCACGCCGCAAACCGCTGGTGTTCTCTCCGAACAGTGAAATCATGCCGCGGGTTGGCTTGAGCGCCAGAAACAGCATTCGCATGAGCGAGGTTTTGCCGGCTCCTGAAGCGCCGGTCAAGAAACTGAATGAGCCAGTTTCAAGAGTAAGGTCGAGATCCTTCAGGATCTCCGGCCCACTGCCGTAACGCAAACCGACATTTTCAAATCGAACGATCGACAAGCGGGTTCCTCAACTGTGATGGTTTGGTTCCGGATCGGCATTTACGCCGAATTAACCGTATTTCGGTTTTACTGTTGCTACGAAAAACATGTTGTCTCTGGTCAGGCGAAAAAGCCGCAATTACTGGCACCATATACCAGAATCAACCGAATCACCGGAACCGGACATAACAGATGATAGTCTCCTGCCCCTCATGCGCAACCAAGTATGACCTGCCAAGCGGATCGGGCTCTGATGCAACCGTAATGCGCTGCGGAAGCTGCGGGCACGGCTGGATTGAGGCGCACGCAACAGAAGTAAGCGATCTCGTGCCTGTTCATGCGGAAAACCGCAGACGTGATATTATGGATGAGGCCGAGGCCCGGGTTCTGGCCGAGGCACGCAAGATTGCCCGTGCCGCACGGTTTGCCGCGCACAGGGCCAGTATCAACCGTGATCGCCGCAGCGTGCAATTGAGGGGTTGGGCCGGTCTTGCGGCAGGCGTATGTCTGGTGCTTGGTGCAGTTGTTCTCATGCCAGAGCGCATTGTGCAAGCAGCACCGGCGGCCGCCAAGCTGTACTCGTTTGCAGGCAAGACAGTGAACGTCTACGGCCTCAATATCGCGTCGGTCCAGCAGCAGTACATGATCGTCAACGGCCAGCCGGTGCTGGCATTGCGCGGGAATATTGCAAATATCACCGAAGCTGACCGGCGCGTACCGCCATTGCGGTTTGTGCTCAGGGATGCACAAGGCAAACAGCTTCACGCCTGGACCTTGAACAGCGTTGGCAAGGGTCCGATCGGCGCCGGTGTCGTGTCGTCATTCGTGACCCGTCTTGCTGCTCCGCCTGCGGGTGTGGAGAGTGTCGAGATTCGCTTTGCTAGGCCGGGTGAAATCGGTTGAAGTGGTGAGCTGGAATGATTGAAACCTTCTTGTCTGTGATCAGATAAGACGAATTCTGATTGCGGGATAATCTGCCATGAGCGGGATAACGATTGAGGGACGCACGATCGAAGTGCTGTTCAGCGAGGCGGAAATTGCTGCTCGTGTAACCGATATCGCCCATGCGGTTGCCAAACATGATCCTGAGCGGCTGCTGGTGGTACCTGTGCTGAAGGGCAGTTTCATTTTTGCAGCAGATCTGTTGCGGGCCATGCATGGGGCCGGACTGTCTCCGGAAGTTGATTTCATGATGCTGGCCAGCTATCGCGCGCAAACCTCGTCGTCAGGACAGGTTGAAGTGTTGCGTGACATTCAGACAGATGTGTCGGGGCGCGATGTGTTGTTGATAGATGACATTCTTGAATCAGGCAGAACACTGGCATTTGCCAAGGATCTGCTGGCCGCACGTGGAGCGCGTCAGGTGCTGACTGCCGTTCTGCTCGACAAGCCGGGCCATCGGGCAGCGAACCTTGATGCGGATTTCACCGGGTTTGAATGTCCCGACAAGTTTGTTGTCGGCTATGGCATGGACATGGCCCATGCGTTTCGCGAGTTGCCGTTTGTCGGCTATGTTACCAATCCCGGGTGAAACCGGATTCCAGACACAGAAAAAGGCAGCTATCCGGGGAGGATTGGCTGCCTTTTCCGTTTCGGGACCAGCAGGAGAGGGGTAAACCTGCCGGGACCTTGATGTCTGACCGGCCAGGGAAAACCGGTAAGATATACAAAAAACGCTGTTGCTTCAGGGGAAAAAGCTGTTTGCGTCTCTGTTGGTATTGAACATAGGCAGATGATGCCTGTACGGATGTGCATTTTATCACATTGCAGTTTTGGCGGCGGGAATCCCGGGCAAAACCAGGCCAGAATGCCAGCCGCCTTAATAAAGACCCTTGAGCAGGCGGTCGATATAGTCCAGCTCCAGTTTCGGGCGGCCGGTTTCATTGGCGCGCGAGCGAAGTGCATCGAGAATGCGCCTGGCACGCTCCACCTCGGCTTCGCGCGGCACCATGTTGTCGCGCTGGCCATATTCTTCACCCTGCGAGGGCAGCGGCCGGCCCAGCGGATCGCGTTGCTCGCCGCGGCCTTCACCGTGGCGGCCGATATTGCCTTCATTGCCGGTGCCCTGCTGCATCAGTTGCTGCGCCATGTTGCGGGCACCTTCGCGCAAGCCACGCATGGCCTCACCCTGACTGCCGAGCGCTTCATCACGTTGGCCCTGACCCAACTCGCCGGTGGCCTCACCCATCTGCTGCTGAGCCTGTCCCAGACCATCCGGGGTCTGCAGGCCCTGTTGCTGCATTTGCTGCATGAGGCGCTCCAGCATTTCACCCAGATCGCCCTGTTGCCGGGACAATTGTCCATTGCCCTGCATCTGTTGTTCGGACTGGCCACGGCCACCGGGTTCCTGGCCCTGCTCGCCCGGTTGTCCGGACTGATTCTGATCGCCCGGGCGCTGCTGGCCGTTTTGCGGCATCTGGAAGGTCTGATCCATCAATTGCTGCTGACGACGCATCATGTCGGAAAGCTGGTCCAGCATTCTGGCCATGGGCGACGTCCGCTGCGGATTGGCCTGGCGCTGACCAGGCTGCAGATTCTGCAGGATGTTCTCCAGTTCGGACAGCATTTGCTGGGCCGCGTCACGGGCACCTGATCTGGCGAGGTTTTCGATCATGTCCATCATGCGCTGCAGATCCTGAGAGCGGATTTCCTGCTGGGCGCTATTTTGCTGTTGTTGGTTCCGGGCTTGCGGATTGTTGCGTTGGTTTTCGCGCATCTGCTGCTGCATGGCCTGAAGATATTCGTTCATGGCCTCGCGCAATTGCTTCATCAGATCGGCGACCTGTTCATCGGACGCACCTTCTGCAAGGGCTTTTTCAAGCTGTTTCTTGATGGCCTGCAGTTTCTTGAGTGAATCGTGAAGATTGCCGCTCTCGATTGCCAGCGCAATTTCCCACAGGATGTCGGCAACCTGTTGGGATTCTTCGTGAGTGCGCGCGCGGTACAGTTTGGCTGCAGCGTGGCGAATACCCAGATAGACACCTGACTTGTCGACCACTCCCTTCGGCCACACCAGAATGGCCGTCAGGGCGCGAACGACATCACGTTGATTGTCCGGCTGAAAGAAGATGTTCCTGCGCTGCTCGACCAGAGCCTGGGCAAGCGGTTTGGAAAACGGGCGTTCGGGCAATACCAGTTTCACAACAGCGCTGCTGCCGGACTGACCGGCCTGGTCGGTACCCTCGACAACAATGTCCACCGCCAGGCCTGCCCAGGGATGCTCGGTCAGGTCCTGAAAGCTTTTGCCTTCAGCCTGCCTGGGGTTGACCTTGCGCATTGAAATGGCGAATTCAGGTGCTGGTGACAGGAAGGGGCTTTCGACATCAATCCTGTCGGGGTCCAGCACGTCGCGACGCAGTGCAAGCCGGCCGGACAATGACGACACACCATAATCGTCAGCCACTTTCCACGGCAGCGAGAACGCACCCGACGGTGTGATCTGGATTGGCTCCGGAACGGTTACGACAGGCGGCAAATCCGCAATGACATTGATAGTCCAGGTGCCAAGCTGCCGGTCTGCTCCGGTAACCGAGACAACGGCCGATTTCTGCATTTTTGTGCGCAGTTCCTGCGTCAATGGCGGTGTCGCAGCCGCTTTGCCTGCCCCGGGCTGGACGGCGGCGGGCTGTGTGGCTTCAAGTGTGTCAAAGACAACGGGTGTTTCTGTGGGCGATGCAAGTTCGGACAGGGTGATCTTGAGATCGTCCGCACCGTTCAACCGGACCACCAGTTCCGAGCCTTGCGGTACAGAAATGACGGTGGCTTCACTGGTGTCTGGCGTATTTTGTGCGCGGCGGGTCAGCAAGACGGGCGGCTTGGCGGTGTAGGATGGCGGATTAAGCCATGCATCCATGGCTATTGTCTCGGCTGGGACCGGCGCGGTTATCGCAACGGCTTCGGCGATTTTTTCGCGCCAGCTGCCGGCACTTAAAATGCCTGCCGCGATCAATGCAACCGCAAGCGCGTTTCGCAACGCGTTCTGGTCGATGCGCGGCAATGGCGAGCGCGGCGCACCGGCCTTCAGATCATGTAATTGTGCTGCCAGGCGGTGGCGGTGGGCCTGCCACAGTGCTTTCTGCTCAGGGCTGGCGGAGCTTTTCTCAGCCAACGTGTCGGTCCAGCCTGACGCAGGCCGATGCAGCTTGCCTGATTTGTGTTCAATGCGGGCAAGAGCAGCTTTCTCGGTCGGCCAGGAAACCCTGCCCAGGCCTTTCAATGAATACAGAAATCCGACCGCTGTTGCCCCGAACACAGTCAGCTTCAACCAGACCGGCAACAGGTTCGGCAGGCCGGACAGCACGCACAGCAGAAGTGTTCCTGCAATCATCATTGCAGGGAAAAGCCCTTCCAGCAGGCGCTCCCAGAAGATCGACACTCTGGCAAGCGATATCTTGCGGGCAATTATGTGTGCCGGATCAATTTTCATGACCTGATCATTCTAGAGCATGTTTCACTTAGATAGAAGCGTTTGATGGAATCAAATCAGTTCATTCGGCTAGGCGCAAAGCGAAGCGCGATGTGGTGCATCGGGCAAGCTTTGCAACAACGCCGATGGGCTGATTTGGTCCACAGATCAGGATGATTTTTGGTTGTTCAACCAAAACTCATAAACCTGATCGCATTCAAAGTGGTAGATCAACTTTATGGGTTCAGTTGAACCCATGTTGATCTACAGGCCGGTTTTCTGCGCCCGCTGGACTGCGTTACGGCCCCCTTGTGGTCAACCAGACCACGGCGGGAACCGTGCCTTGCCAGCAAACGCAGAAAACCGGGCAAACGCTTCTATCTAAGTGAAACATACTCTAGCACAACAAGGCGAAAGCAAGAGCCCATATTGGCTGATTTCTGCATCGGCAAACGCAAATGTGATCAAACCGCTTTACTGCTGCCATCCGGCAAACCTGTCGAGACCGATCAATGCCTCATACGTCTGGCGTGGCCGGACAATGGCAAACCGCTCACCATTGACCAGCACTTCGGGCACCAGCAGTCTCGAATTGTAGGTTCCTGCCTGTACAGCTCCATAGGCACCGGCCGTCATCACGGCGATCAGGTCGCCTGTCTGCACGGGTGGCATCTGACGGTTCTGGGCGAGGTAATCACCGGATTCACAGACCGGCCCGACCACATCGGCGATCGATGTGGCGCTTGTTTCATCGGGTTCTGAAACTGGCATGATATCATGCCAGGCGTCATATAGCGTGGGCCGGATCAGATCATTCATGGCAGCATCCACGATGATGAACTTCTTGTCGGCTTCCTGCTTTACGTAAATCACGCGGGCCACCAGAATGCCGGCATTACCGGCAATCATGCGGCCGGGCTCCATGACAAACTTGCAGTCCAGATGGCCCAGGGTTTCGCGCACCACCGCTGCATATTCATCAGGATGTGGCGGAACGTCATTGGTGCCGCGATACGGCACCCCCAATCCGCCGCCAAAGTCGACGTGAGTGATGGCATGACCATCTTCGCGTAACTGCTGCACCAGGTCGGCGAGCAGGGTGTAGGCTTCGCGATAAGGTTCAAGCGTTGTGATCTGTGAGCCGATGTGGACGTCGACGCCGCTGATCCGCAGGCCTGGCAGCAAAGCCGCGCGGGCATATACCTCGCGTGCCCGGCTCATCGGAATGCCGAACTTGTTTTCCGATTTGCCGGTGGCGATCTTTGCGTGAGTCCTGGCATCAACGTCTGGGTTTACCCGGATGGAAATGGTTGCAGTTTCATTCAAGCGGCGGGCAATATCGGAGAGCAGCTCCAACTCAGGCTCACTTTCAACATTGAAACAGGCAATGCCCTCACGCACGGCATACGACATCTCCGCAGCAGTCTTGCCGACGCCGGAGAAAACAATTTTTCTGGCAGGTACGCCGGCAGCACGTGCCCGGCGCAGCTCGCCTTCCGATACCACGTCCATGCCGGCACCAAGGTCGGCAAGAGTCTTGATGACTGCCTGGTTGGAATTTGCCTTCATGGCATAGCAGATGGTCAAATCAAGGTCGTGGAAAGCTGCTTTCAAGACTTCATGGTGGCGGGTGAGCGTTGCTGTCGAATAGCAGTAGAACGGGGTTTCCACGTCTTCGGCCAACTCGGCAACATTGACATCCTCTGCGTGCAGGGTGCCGTTTCGATAAGAAAAATGATGCATGGGTTAACCAGTGAAGCTGCTGAATCTGAAAATGCCGGAACACTGTTATGCGCTCACTGCAATGCATGGTGCGCTATAGGCGCGTCGTGAAAAAAGCTGATGAACCGCGATATTCAGTTTGGTTTTATGAGCGGATCAATAGCGGCAGGTTCATCGGGATCAGCAACTGCGGCACCGGGCGGCGGTTCCAGGGGACCGTATTTACCGCATGCAGACAGCGAAACTACCAGCAGGGCAAAAATCATAAGTTTGCGCAGATCCATGGGTCCGATTCCAGGCGATATTTCTGTCAATTCACCTCTTGTACCCTAAACCGGGGGTACAGGCAAAGTGCCAAGTTGGGCATTATTCACCGTGACTTGCGGTGACCGTTTGAACTTCAATCCAGTAGCGCGGATTGCGCGGCTCCGGCTGATTTGGGAAGTTGACAGTCTGGCTGACCTCATAAGTATCAGTGGGTTTTAGCAGGAGCGGATCAAAACCGACCGAGCGGGTGCCGATCACAGTGCAGTTGGCGGTGAGTTTGCCCGGGTCGACGTCTGCTTGCGTCACGTCATAAAATGTCGGGCAGGAATACAGTATGATCCGCAGGGTAAGGCTACCAACTGTGAACTCTGTCGAGCGGTTGGTAAGCGATGCCTGCAATTTCCATGTGTACAGATACGGTTCGATCCGCTCTCTGCCGGCGCTGTCGAATACACTGCGACCGGGGTTGGTCAAACTGGTTTGGCCAATGGCAATATCGCCAGGTTTCAATGCCCCATAAGTCAGAGTTTCGCGCTTGCGTATCTCGGAAAACTGCTCAGCGGTTTTGACTTCAGGCGCAACATCGCGCTGGGTGAGTGTGAACGCCAGCATGAAGACGCCAAACACAACAGTTGCGACCGCCAGCATGCCGCGCCGCAACGTTCTATTGGTGATGAACAACCATATCACGGCGATCAGCAGCAGATATATTATCAGCCAGCGCATACGTTACCTCTTTGTCCGGCAAGCGAAACATTGCCCGGTCCCAATGACTTAATCGCTAAATGACCGGTATGCAATGAGCCGGGTCAAGCCAGTATTTTCAACCAGCGCTTTGCCTCGCGTCTGACATTTGAAGGTGCGGTGCCGCCGAAACTCTTGCGGGAGGCGGCAGATGCACGTGGTGTCAACACCTTGAAGACATCAGAATTTATGCGTTGCTCGACACTTTGCATGTCCGCAAGGCTCAACTGGTCCAGGTCCACGGCTTTGCTTTCTGCCATCGCAACCAGCGTGCCGGTTACATGATGAGCATCGCGAAACGGCATCGCCAGAACCCGCACCAGCCAATCGGCAAGATCTGTTGCTGTGGAATACCCGGCGCCTGCCGCAGCCGCGAGCCTGTCGGTAACCGGCTCCATGTCAGAGGTCATGCCGGTCATGGCGGCAATCGCCAGCGAAAGCGCGTCAATGGCGTCAAATGCCGGTTCCTTGTCTTCCTGCATATCTTTGGAGTAAGCCAGTGGCAGGCCTTTCATGACCAGCATCAGGCTGGTGAAGGCACCCAGAATGCGCCCCGGCTTGGCGCGAATCAACTCGGCTGCATCGGGGTTTTTCTTTTGCGGCATGATGGACGAGCCGGTGGTAAACCGGTCCGACAGCCTGATGAAGCCGAATTGCGGTGTCGACCAGATGACAAGCTCTTCGGCAAACCGCGAAAGGTGCATGG
>JBDNEZ010000268.1:0-2841 GCA_041690095.1 Anderseniella sp. | reverse complement strand
TTTCTGTTGTATCCCCAGTCACCGTTTCTGGATGACAACCAGGCACCTGAACTGATCGAGGTTTCATCACCCCAAGGCAGCGTAGGGCCGGGGCCTTCAAACGACCGCATGTATACCGTTGCCCCGATTGGCAAGCCGTTTCCATATGGGCAGCATGAAACGCCGCGTGGTGAGCCGTTCATGTTCCTGCCGCCGTGGCAGGGCGAGAAACATGAACCGGCCTATCCGGACCAAGACGGAAATTTTGACTACATCGATCCGAACGATCCGGCATTCGAGGCGGCGCACCTGTTCGGGTCGGCACATTTCACAATGGATGTCTGGGAGGGCTATTTCGGCCGTCCGATCCCCTGGCATTTCAGGAACGACTACGACCGGCTGGAACTGACCATGTTGCCGACACTCGACAATGCCCTGATCGGATGGGGGTTTCTCGAGACCGGCGGCACGACAAAGTATGACAACGAATATCGCCCCTACAGCATGAACTTCGACGTGGTCGCCCATGAAATCGGTCACGCTATCATCTACAATGAGGTCGGCATTCCATCGCCCGAAAAAGCCAGTGGCGAATATTATGGCTTCCATGAATCTGCTGCAGATATGGTCGCCCTGATCTCGGTGTTGCACTTTGGATCTGTGGTCGAGGATGTGCTCGCCAGCACACACGGCAATCTTTACGCCATCAACAAGCTCAATCGGTTCGCCGAACTTTCGCCTAACGAACAGATCCGGCTGGCGGCCAATACCGATGTGCTGTCGCAATTCGTGAATGGCTGGTCGGATGAACATCTGTTGGCCCAACCGCTGACCGGTGCCATGTTCGATATTCTGATCGACGTTTACCATGAACGCCTGTTGCTGCGCGGCCTGATCTCACCGGAGATGGAAGACCTGTCAGACAGGCTGGAAACCAGTCCGGTTTATAGCGAGCGCATGCAGTCGCTGTTTGACGAGCGCTACAATGAAGACCCGGAAGGATTCCGCCTGGCGCTGATTGAGGCGCGCGACTATCTGGGCTCGTATCTCGCTGATGCCTGGCAACTGCTCGATCCCGATTACCTCAGCTACTATGGTGTCGGCCAGGCGCTGGAACAAGTCGACCGGCAGATCACCGGCGGGGCGTTTTTGCCGATAATCAGGGGGAATTTCCTCACCCGCGAAATCGGACTTTTTACACCGGGGCCAAAACTACAGAAAAAGGGTGTTGAAAGTCACAGTGCCTCAGTGCGGACGATGGTACCGATGCCTGATTAGGAAATCCGTATGCTGACGCACAGGTAAAGCATTTTCTTTTACACCGAAAACTGCCATAGTCCGACCTGAGCCGCTGTTCGCATCAAACTGCGACGAAGACGTCCAAAACCGACGAAGCCTGTTTCATCGCAAGAAGAGGGACCCCAAAATGCCTGAATCACTCCTGAGTTTCTCCGCAATCCTGCTTTTTGGCCGCAAGCTAAGTGATCTGTCCATCGTACGCGACATTGAAGAAGCGGTGGTTTTCACCAAAAAGCCGCTTCCCGCCGCATCAGCGAACATTGAAATCAGAAAAGTAAAAGTAGACGAGGGCGACCAGGTACTGGTCAAAGACAAATCCGCCGACACTGGCAATGGGCTGTATAAACTTCAGAAATCCGGCTCCAGTTCGTACAGCTGGACGCAACCAATTTCCGAGGGCACTGAAAAGAAAGTGCAAATCCCGACGGCAAAGCATGCTCGCAACAAGAACTGGCTGGTCAAGCGGGTTGCGGCCAATTCATCGGTGGTTACGCGTACCGGGCGGGGGAACAATCAGTTTCTGGATCAGCAACTGGACGAAAGAGCCAATTTCGCGAGAATTTATGGTTTCAGCTATGAAGGAGATTATTTTGATCTCCCGAGCCCGACCCTGTTCCTCGTCCACGGTGACGGTGAACTGGTTTCACAAGACAAGAACGCCACCACTGGCCAGCCTGGATTTCCATCAAACCTGTCCCGGGCACCACGCGATCCGTCAGTAGGCGGCATGGCTGCAACAGACTTCCAGTTTGCCGATGATATCCGGGTCTGGGACTACGACAAGGCTGACTACACCATCAGAATGGATGTATCGACCGGTATGTTTGAGCAGGTTCTGCTGGACGCCACACTTGGGGACGCCAGCTTCGGTGTCAGTGGCGCAAAGGTCAGCGGCGCCAAGGTCAGTGGCGCGAAAGTCAGCGGCGCCAAGGTCAGTGGCGCCAAGGTCAGCGGTGCGAAAGCCCGCGGACCGGGCGATTAAAGTTCAGGCAAAACTCTGATACATGGCTGGATATTAAGCAGTAGCGGTTTTGAGACATGCAAGACTGTTGCGTGTTTTGATTTCGATGAACGTCTACTTAAGCCCGGCTTTCCTCAGTCCCTCGACATAGTGCATGGTTTCCTCCTCCAGCCGGTCGGGTAGAATCGATGACCAGTGCTCGAGCGAGAAATTGGGGTGTGCCTCAAGCATCAATCTGGCCTGCTCGCGAGCTTCTCCAAGACGACCCAACTGGGCGTAGCTTGCGGCCAGCAAACGTCTGCCTTCAATCGGGTTGTGCATTTTCTGGACGGCACTGATGACTTCGTCATATTGCTTCAGGTTGAAGTAGGCACCACCAAGATGCCAAAGATACTGATCCGGAAAAAACGGGTTCAGCCGCATGGCCCGGTTCAGCAGTTCGATGGACGCTTCAGACTTTCCCGCGTGCGCAAGTGCATCGGCCATGTCGGACAGCAAGTCCGCGTCATTGGGATTTAGTGATTTCGCCCTTTGATAGGCATCGATGGAGGCATCATGTTCTTTGCGGTACAGGTGGACGAAGCCAAGTTCGCCGTATCCGC
>JBDNEZ010000267.1:0-2778 GCA_041690095.1 Anderseniella sp. | reverse complement strand
CTGTCACATGAAATCGCCCACATCACCCAGCTGCATATGTATCGCGCCTTCGAGAAAGCCAAAACCATGAACATTCTGGCGATGCTGGCTATGATGGGTCTTATCCTCGCATCCGGCGGCAATGGTGAGGTTATCACTGGTGCAGTCCTGGGTTCACAAGCTGTTGCTGCACAGGCTGCAATCAATTTCACCCGGCACAACGAAGTCGAAGCAGACCGGGTCGGCATCAGGACGCTGGCGGCCACTGGCTATGACCCTCAGGGCATGGCAGATTTTTTCTCGAAAATGGGCCAGAACAACCGTGCCAATGGTGAAGGTCCGCCGGCATTTCTGCGCACTCACCCGGTATCCGTTAACCGAATTGCAGAAGCCGAAGATCGCATTCAGAACCTGCCCGAAGTGGTGCCGGACGAAGGCCGCCAATTTTATATTGTACAGTCGCGCTTGCGGGCGCTATTGGAAGACAACCCCATCAAATCCATCACTTTTTTTGAAACCGAACTCGAAGAAGAACAATCAGATGCCCAAAAAGATGGCTTGCTGTACGGTTTGGCTATTTCTTATCAAAGTAACGCTCAGTTTGACAAAGCCCGCGCTATCCTTAACGACTTGATAGAACATCAACCCTCTACGCTGGCGTTTCAACTACAACTGGCCAATCTGAATGTCAAAGACGGACAGGTTGATGAAGCCATCAACTCATTGAGAGAACTGCACGCCATTTTTCCTGGCAATAAGGCCATTGCCCTTGAGTTTGGTAACGCACTTTTGACCAACAATGATCCTGAGTTCGCGAAACAAGCGAGTGATGTGTTGAAGAAACAACTCAGCACCCAGAAAGATGATCCGGCCGTGTACGCCTTGTACGCCCGTGCTACCAATCTGGCAGGTGACAAGGTCAAGGCCACTGAAGCGATGGCTGAATCCTATTACCAGCGCGGCGGACTTCAAGAAGCTATTTCACAACTCGAAGGCCTGGAACGACAGGACGATCTGAGCTATTACGAGCGCGCCAGGGTCAATGCCCGTTTGATCGAGTTGCGCATAGAAGTGGGCCAACAGGACGGCTATAAAGACAGTAGCTAAGCGGCTCTTTGTCATCAAACTGTCATATTGCACCCTATAATGTAGAGCTTGAACATAGAGCCACAAGGTAAAGCCTGTTACAAAACAGGATCGGGATGCAAGTGACTGAAAAACGAATAGATGTATTGGTTGTTGACGATGAAGCAGCCATTCGCGAAATGATCCGTTTTGCCCTGGGCAAAGCGGATATGGACGTCAGGTGCGCTGCCGATGCACAAGAGGCACTACACAAGATCGGCGAAAAAAAACCTGATATCCTGTTGCTGGATTGGATGATGCCGGGCATCAGCGGTCTGGAACTCACCAAACGCTTGCGCAAAAACTCAACTACCGCCGAGATCCCCATCATTATGTTAACCGCAAAAGTAACAGAAGATGACAAGGTCGCCGGGCTCAATGCCGGTACTGATGACTACATCATCAAACCGTTTTCTCCGCGTGAATTGGTGGCCAGAATTACTGCTGTCATGCGCCGCAGTTCTGCTTCGGACGCCGAAGGTAAAATCAAGGCCGGGCGCATTACCATTGACTCCGTATCGAGGCAGGTCTTTTTTGGTGGGAAGGTCGTTCACATAGGCCCGACCGAGTACCGCCTGCTGGAATTCTTCATGACCCATATGGGCAGAGCATTCAGTCGCACCCAATTATTGGATAATGTATGGGGAACCAATGCATTTCTGGAGGAACGCACGGTCGATGTTCACATACGCAGGCTGCGCATGTTGCTGGCAGAACAAGATATGGATCAATATGTACAGACAGTGCGGGGCCATGGCTACCGCTTTGTGCTGGAAAAATCATAGGCAGTTGCCACCGGGCTGACTAAAAATGCGTCTGCGCCCCTGGAAATATCACCTCACAAAACTGGCCATCGGCATGTTGCTGGCACTGACTGCCGGCTGGCTTACTGGCTACCTGCTGGTTGTTCCTTTTATATTTCTAATGGTGTACCTGACCTGGCAGTTCTACAACAGTTTACGACTGCATCATTGGCTGAGTAAATGGGACAGCCCGCCGCCGGAAAGCGTCGGCATGTGGTCTGAAACTTTCGACCGCATAAGCGCCCTGCAAAAACTCAATACCAAGCGCCAGCACCAATACCAGAATGTCATCGACGACTTTCAGGGGCTGGCAGACGCGTTTCCGGACGCGACACTGGTGATCGACAAAAATGATGTCATCACCTGGTTCAACAAACCGGCGGCCGAACTGCTACAGCTCAAAGTACCGGAAGACCGTGGTCAGGCAGTCACCAACCTGATACGTGAACCGGGCTTTTCAGGATGGCTGGCCGTACAGCATAAAGTCACCAGCAAGCTCGAAATCCCCTGCCCGACCGATGACAACATCACGCTGCAGACCAGCGTTGCAAGCTTCCGAAAAAACCAGCGACTGTTGATCTTGCGCGACATCACTGACATTCAGAATCTGGACCGGATGCGTCGCGACTTTGTCGCAAATGTGTCACACGAGTTACGCACGCCTTTGACAGTACTGATCGGATACCTTGAAACGCTGCAAGGCCAGAAGAATACAGCTGATGGCGACATTATCGACCGGATGTACAATCAAGCTCGCCAGATCAATGCCCTGCTGGAAGACCTGCTAGAACTCTCGCGCTTGCAGGATACCAATTTCAGCAATACAGATGAAGACGTCGACATTCCCGCCATGATGACTCAGCTGAAAGAG
>JBDNEZ010000266.1:0-3383 GCA_041690095.1 Anderseniella sp. | reverse complement strand
GGATCAGCACACGGTTGCCCGGCTTGACACCGTAATCTTCAGCCAGGGCATGGGCGAGGCGGTTGGTCCAGTCGGACAGTTCCTTTTAGGTCCGCCTGCGGCCATTGCCGATCAGGGCGACGTGATCGCCAAAGCCTTGTTCAACCATCCGGTCGGTTAGTTCAACCGCCGCATTGAGGTGGTCGGGGTAGTCAAATCCATTGAGCAGGAATTCCGGCCACTGGCCTGGTGGCGGCAGGTTGTCCCGGCTGAACGTGTCCACATGGGCGCTTGGCAACAGATCCATTGGTTAAGCTCCTGACAGCATCTGGCGCGCGATCACAACTTTCTGCACGTCGGATGCCCCTTCATAAATGCGTAGCGCACGGATTTCCCGGTACAGGCTTTCCACGATGTGCCCACTGCGCACACCATCGCCGCCGTGCAACTGAACGGCCCTGTCGATCACTGCCTGTGCCGTATCCGTTGCATGCAGCTTGGCCATGGCAGCCTCGCGGGTCACCCGGGCAGCACCTGTATCCTTGGTCCACGCCGCGCGATACACCAGCAGCGCGCTGGCATCCACATTCAGTGCCATGTCCGCCACATGGCCCTGTACCAATTGCAAATCGGACATTGGCGCGCCAAAAAGTTCACGCTCACGCACCCTGACGAGCGTTTCATCCAGCGCCCGGCGCGCGAAACCCAACGCTGCTGCGCCGACCGTGGAGCGAAAAACGTCGAGCACCGACATGGCCACCTTGAAGCCCTGGCCCGTTTCACCGATCAGCGCATCGGCACTGACGCGGACATTGTCAAACTCCAGCCGTGCCAGTGGGTGAGGGGCGATGACCTGCAGGCGCTCTGCGATGACAAGACCCTTGGTATCCGCCGGTACCAGAAAACACGATAATCCCCTGGCACCCGGCGCTTCACCGGTGCGCGCAAACACACAGTAAAAGTCGGCAATGCCGCCATTGGATATCCAGGTTTTCTCACCGTTCAGCACGAAATGGTAGCCGTCGCGTGTGGCGGTCATGTCCATTGCCGCCACATCCGAACCGGAACGCGGCTCACTCAGCGCAAAGGCCGACAGCGCAAGTCCTGCCCTGGTCTTGCGCAACCATGCCTGCTGGTCGGATGTGCCAAACAAAGAGATCGCACCGGTGCCGAGACCCTGCATGGCGAACGCGAAGTCCGCCAGCCCGTCATGACGCGCCAGCGTCTCGCGGATCAGGCAGAGGCTGCGGACATCCAGCACGCCGGGCCGGTCAGGATCTATTGCCGAGTGTTCAAGCCAGCCATCGCGCCCCAGCTTGGCCACCAGCGCCTTGCAGGCGGTATCAACATCGCAGTGGTCCACCGGCAGGTTGGCCGCGCACCACTGGTCCAGGGAGTCTGCCAGTTCGCGATGCCTGTCTTCAAAGAACGGCCAGTGGAGAAAGCTTTTGTCCGCCATGATCAGTTGCCTTCGAACACAGGTTTTTGCTTGCCGACAAACGCCTCATAGGCGCGGTGGAAATCCTGCGTCTGCATGCAGATGGCCTGTGCCTGCGCTTCTGCTTCAATCGCCTGGTCCAGGCCCATCGACCATTCATGGTTGAGCTGCGTCTTGGTGATGGAGTGGGCGAAATTGGGCCCTGCAGCAATTTTCCCGGCCAGTGCAAGCGCCTCGGACTCAAGCGCCTTGGCCTCCACCAGGCGATTGAAATATCCCCAGCGCTCACCTTCTTCGGCGGTCATTGCGCGCCCGGTGTACAGTAACTCTGCAGCGCGTCCCTGGCCGATAAGTCGCGGTAGTATGGCACAAGCGCCCATATCGCAGCCGGCCAGCCCGACACGGGTGAACAGGAACGCAGTCCGGGCATCAGGTGTAGCAATCCTCATGTCCGATGCCATGGTGATGATGGCACCTGCACCCACCGCCACGCCGTCCACTGCCGAGATCACCGGCTTGCCGCACCCCAGCATGGCCTTGACCAGGTCACCGGTCATGCGGGTGAAATTCAGCAGGCCCTTCATGTCCATGCGGGTCAGCGGCCCGATGATGTCATGCACATCGCCGCCGGAGCAGAAATTGCCCTCATTGGGCAGAAACACCACAACGTCGACATCATCGGCATAGACCAGCGCGCGAAACGTGTCGCGCAGTTCTGCGTAGCTGTCGAAGGTCAGCGGGTTCTTGCGTTCCGGCCGGGCCAGGCGGATGCTGGCCACGCTGCCGTGCATCTGCCAGTGAAAATGTTTCGGCTGAAGTCCGCTCATGTCACTCATTCGGGCTCTCCCATGGTTTGATCGAGCCGGTCCATGCCGGCTATCATCGCTTCGGCGTCGGCTGGTGACAGGTCCGCAAGCAGTTCGTCCACCCAGGCCTCGTGCACGCTGGCCATATCAGCAAACTCGTCGCGACCCTTCGTGGTCAGCCTGACTGTCATCGCCCGCCGGTCGCCTTTCACCGGCACACGGATGATGATGCCGTCGTGGACCAGGCGATCAACGATCCCGGTGACATTGCCGTTGGAGACCTTCAGGAAAGACGACAGCGCACTCATCCGCAGTCCCCGTTCGTGGTGATACAGCGCTGCCATCACGTCAAACCGCGGCAGCGTGGTGCCGAATTCCGCCCGCAGTTTCTCCCGCAGAACAGCTTCCATGTGGCGCTGCAGTTTCAAAAGGCGCAACCAGAATCGCAGTCGCTGTTTTGAGGCAGGACGCTTATCTGTCTGTTTCCGGGGCAGGGTCGTCATGCGATGCCCTCGGGCAGGGCAATGGCCGCACCGTTGCAAGGATTGGACTGATCGGCACAGAGCTGCAACACCAGGTCCGCGATCTCGGCAGGTTGCACGAATTGGCCGGTGGGTGACCCTTTCAACAACGAGGCGGCTGCCTGGTCGCGGCTCATGCCGGTTTTTTCCACGATATTGTCCAGCGTGCGGTCCAGCATCGGGGTTTGGGTATAGCCTGGACATATGGCATTGACGGTAATGCCTTTTGGACCGAGTTCTTCTGCCAGGGCGCGGGTCAGGCCGACCACACCGTGTTTGGCGGCGCAATAGGCGCTGACATAGGCACTTCCCGTAAGGCCGGCTACCGAGGCAATGGCGATCATCCGGCCCCGGCCTGCCGCCAGCATGGGATCGAGAACGCACTGAAACGTGTTGAAGACGCCGGTCAGGTTTACATCGATCGTGCGTTGCCATTGCACGGCTGATAATCGGCCGAATGGCTGGCTTTCGGCCAAACCGGCATTGGCAATCACAATGGACACCGGCCCGCTTTTCTCCGCTGCTGCGGCAACTGCCGCGCGCAGTGCCGCTGCATCGGTCACATCGGCAATGGCCCAACGTATGGCTTCGTGCCTTGTGGCTGTTTCCTGCAGAGGTTTATCGCGCCGTCCCGTAATG
>JBDNEZ010000265.1:0-20659 GCA_041690095.1 Anderseniella sp. | reverse complement strand
CAGGGCAATAAAGACCAATCCCCATTGCTGCGACAGCACACCGGGATAACACGCCACACCCAGCAGCACTGCCGCCAGGACCATGACAAGGCCATCGCGGAAAACCGCTGCCTGTGAGCACAGAATTGGATAAATTATCGCACCGACGCCGAGGATCAGAAGAATGTTGGCAATATTGGACCCGACCACGTTTCCCATGGCTATACCGGGTGCGCCCGCAAGTGCCGCCTGAATGGACGCGACCAGTTCCGGCACGGAGGTTCCGAAGCCGACAATGATGATGCCGACCACCAGGTGAGACAACCCAAGCCGCAAAGCCAGAGCAGCTGCGCCGCGCACCAGAAACTCTCCACCAGCCAGCAGCAGAACAAACCCTGCCAGCAATCCAAAATAGGTCATTATGAAAACCTTGCCCGCGCACCCGTGCATCTCCGGGTATTATCTAGGCAAGCCACCGGCAAATTGAAAGGGCAGCAGAAACCAATCTGCTGCCCTGAATGGTCTTCAACCAGGATTCGCCGGCGCATTGCCTGCAGCAACAGGGGTTCTGCCGAACCCGTAAAGTTGCTCCAACTCCTTGGAATCGAGCATCCTTATCTGAACAGATGATCCCATCTGATCTGATGATGCTCTAGATCATGTATTGGCCACCATTTGCCGAAATGGTCGAACCGGTGATGAAACCTGCATCATCGCCCACAAGGAAGAGTACACACTTGGCAATTTCTTCCGGCTCTCCAAGACGGCCAACCGGGATATGCGGCAGGATGGCTTTGTCAAGAACATCCTGTGGAATAGCCCGCACCATTTCCGTACCGATGTAACCTGGGCAAATCGCATTCACGGTAATGCCCTTCTTCGCACCTTCCTGTGCCAGTGACTTGACGAAACCGATATCACCCGCCTTCGCGGCAGCGTAGTTCGCCTGGCCCATCTGGCCTTTCTGACCGTTGATGGAAGAAATGCACACCACTCTGCCAAAACCGCGCTCGCGCATGCCTTCCCAGACCGGGCGTGTCATGTTGAACAGGGAGTTGAGGTTGGTGTTGATCACCGCATTCCAGTGTTCCGGTGTCATCTTGTGGAACATCGCATCACGTGTAATGCCGGCATTGTTGACCAGGATATCGACCGGACCAAAATCGTTTTCGATCTTCTTCAGGGCCGCATCACAGGCTCCGTAATCGCCAACATCCCATTTCATCACCTCAATACCGGTCTGGGTCTTGAAGCTTGTGGCCGCTTCATCATTGCCGGCATAACTGGCAATAACCTTGTAACCGGCATCCTTGAGTGCGGTTGCGATGGCTGCACCAATACCCCGGGTTCCCCCGGTTACGACTGCAATACGTGACATGTGATTACTCTCCCTGTTTTCTGTTTTTGTTTCGATTTATCTCAGTCGCGCTCCACACACATGGCAACGCCCATACCACCGCCAATGCACAATGTGGCAAGGCCCTTCTTGGCATCGCGCTTCTTCATTTCGTGCAGCAGGGTCACGAACACCCGCGCACCCGATGCGCCGATAGGATGGCCGATGGCGATGGCACCGCCATTGACGTTGACAATGTCCGGGTTCCAGCCCATTTCGGTGTTGACCGCACAGGCCTGTGCCGCAAAGGCTTCGTTGGCTTCAACCAGGTCGAGATCCTCGACCTTCCAGCCGGCCTTCTTGAGTGCGGCCCGCGATGCCGGGATCGGACCCGTACCCATAATCGCCGGATCAACACCGGCATTTGCCCACGACACAATACGCGCCAGCGGCGTCAGCCCGCGCTTGTTGGCTTCCGCCGCGCTCATCAGGATAACCGCAGCGGCACCATCATTGATGCCGGATGCATTGCCGGCTGTAACCGAACCTTCCTTGTCAAACGCAGGCCGCAGCTTGCCGACCGATTCCAGTGTCGTGCCGTGCTTGATGTATTCATCCTGTTCAACGATCGTCTCGCCCTTGCGGGTTGTTATCGTGACCGGACAAATCTCGTCTGCAAACTTGCCGGCTTTCTGCGCTGCTTCTGCCTTGTTCTGCGAGGCCACAGCAAAATTGTCCTGCTGTTCGCGGGTGATCTGCCATTGCTTGGCAACATTCTCAGCGGTGGTACCCATGTGATAACCGTTGAAGGCATCCCAGAGACCGTCACGGATCATGGTGTCGATCATCATGAAATCGCCCATCTTCACGCCGTTGCGCAGGTGCTGGCAATGCGGTGCCTTGCTCATGGACTCCTGCCCGCCGGCCGCGACGATATTGGCGTCGCCACTGGTTATCTGCTGCATGCCCAGTGCAACTGCCCGCAGGCCGGAACCACACAACTGGTTCATACCCCATGCCGGGCTTTCAACTGGAATGCCGGCATTGACCGATGCCTGACGGGCCGGGTTCTGGCCTGCGCCTGCCGTCAGAATCTGGCCGAGGATCACCTCGTCAATGTCTTTGCCTTCAAGACCGGCACGCTGCATGGCGGCTTTCAGCGCTATGGTGCCAAGCTCGGAGGCCAGCAATGGGCTCAAGGCACCATTGAAAGACCCCACCGGGGTGCGGGCGGCCGAAACTACAACAACGGCATTATCGGAAGTGGACATGGGCATCATCCTTTTCATTTGGGTAAATCATGCTTTCAAATTCGCAAGATACTTGCCCCAACGAAACTTATTGTGCAATGCACAATTAGTCGCGGTCTGTGCGGCATATGAACCATCGCGACAGCCAGGCAAAAACACACCACACACGATTTACCCCAATCCAGTCAATTAAAAGTCGTCATTGCGTTGCTCGACAAGGCTGCATTGCCGTGTATATGGTGCAATGCACAGGCAGCCCCAATCTGGGGCAAACTGTCCCTTAATCTCGAGACCGCAGAGTATCAAATATGGCCGAAGACAAGAGCGCACCAATTGTCATCAAGAAGTACGCCAACAGGCGTCTCTACAACACATCAAGCTCTACCTATGTGACGCTTGATGATCTTTCGCAGATGGTCAAGGAAGGTTCTGATTTTGTAGTCCACGACGCCAAGAGCGGCGATAACATCACCCGCCAGGTGCTGACGCAGATTATTTTCGAAGAAGAGGCCAAGGGAGAGAACCTGCTGCCGATTGATTTTTTACGCCAGTTGATCCGGTTTTACGGCGACAGTATGCAGTCCTTCGTTCCAAGCTATCTGCAGTTTTCCATGGACCACCTGACCCGCGAGCATGAGCGGCTTCGCGAAGAGATGGTCGGGTCCGCCGGCACCGAGATGATAAAGTCCATGGAAGATCAGGCGCGCACCAACATGGCGATGTTCCAGGATGCCATGCAATTGTTCAACCCGTTTGCCACCATGCAGAATGCAGCGGATAAAACTGCAAAAGCGGCCGCGGATCCGGCCAGGCCGCCGGCCCCGGCGAAACCTGAAGCATCGGCTGATACCGACCTCAGCGAACTGCGCAACCAGATCAAGACAATGCAGTCCCAGATCGAAAAACTGGCCGGCAAGGAGTAATACCAAATTTGCCTGTCACAAGAGCATGTTTCACTTATATGGAAGCGTTTGATGGAATCAAATCAGTTCACTCGGCTAGGCGCAAAGCGAAGCGCGATGTGGTGCATCGGGCAAGCTTTGCAACAACGCCGATGGGCTGATTTGGTCCACGAGATCAGGATAATTTTTGGTGGTTCAATCAAAAATAATGAACCTGATCGCATTCAAAGTGGTAGATCAACTTTATGGGTTCGGTTGAATCCATGTTGATCTACAGGCCGGTTTTCTGCGCCCGCTGGACTGCGTTACGGCCCCCTTGTGGTCAACCAGACCACGGCGGGAACCGTGCCTTGCCAGCAAACGCAGAAAACCGGTCAAACGTTTCCATCTAAGTGAAGCATGCTCTATGAGTGCGTGCGGCTTTTTAGGGGGTCGTAGATCGGGCTTTCAATTACTTTGGCAGTTGTCTCGATACAGTCGCCGGAGACCTTCAGAACTGATCCGGCACAGATGCCGGGCTTGATATGAGCCAGAGCGAGTGACTTGTTCATGCGGTGCGAGTAACAAGGACTGTTGACGACACCCACTTCTGAATCGTCCAGAAACAGGGTTTCTCCACCCGAAACCATGTCGGAATGATCGATGTCAAGGCAGACATTGTTGATCGTCTGGCTGCCCTTCGCCGCCATGGCGGCATCTTTGCCCCGGAAATCCCCCTTGTTCCGGCTGATCGTAAAACCGAGACCAACCTCCCACGGCGAGTTGTCCTCGGTCATGTCATAGCCATAAAACAGCAAGGCCGCTTCAATCCGCACCTTGTCGAGCGTGGCAAACGAACACGGCATTACGCCTTCCGCCCCGAGCCTGTCCCAGATGTCGCCGACAACCGAGGCATCGGCGAAAATCTCATAACCGCGTTCGCCCGAATACCCTGTACGTGACAAGCGGCAGGGGTGACCGAACAGCGTGGTGGGCGCGTGGTGGAAATAGGCCAGATCTGTCAGATTGCTACTGCAATGTGCGTTCAGAATATCGCATGATTTCGGCCCCTGCACGGACAGGTCGTGGAGATCATCGGTGAATTCGATCTGCACATTGCGCCCCGCGGCTGAGGCTTCGAGCAGCGTCATGGTGGCGCCGGAACCATGCACGATCATCCATTCATCACCGCCATTGTTGGACACGATTGCGTCGTCTGCAATGCCGCCCTGTTCAGTCAGGACACACGCATAAGCCGCAGACCCCGGAGCGATTTTTGACATGTCGCGCGTTGTCAGGTGGTCCAGCGTTGCGGCGGCATCACGGCCGCGCACAAAAACCTTCTTGAGCGGTGACATATCAAACATCCCTGCGCGCTCCCGCACCGCATCATGCTCGTCATTCGGATCCGTGGAATAGGACCACGCGGTCCCCATGCCGTTCCAGTCTTCCAGCCCGGACCCAAGGGCCATATGACGCGAAGCAAGTGTTGATGTACGGTTGAGTTGTTCAGTCATGGCAGGTCCTTTCTAGATCAGGATGATTTTTGGTTGAATCAACCAAAAATCATAAACCTGATCGTTTCCAAAGTGTTAGATCAACATGGGTTCAACTGAACCCATGTTGCTCTAGTACCATTCATCGGGGACAGACGCCTTGCGCGTCGCCACAAAATCGACAAGACTCGCGTGGATGGCTTCATCCATTGGTGGGGCTTTGTAGTCATTCAGCATTTGCTGCCAGCGCATCGTTGCGCGTTGATCGCAGGTCAGGCTTCCGGTCTCGTTCCATGTCTCGTACGGGCCTGCTTCAGGTATGACCGGTTGGAAATTTGCGGTCGCAAAATGGCGCAACGTGTGCTGGGTCGACAAGAAATTCTCACCCGGTCCGGTCTCGCGATATGCGTCGCGGCCAAAGGCCTCTGATTCCGTGCTGAAACCCTGCAACATGGTCATCATCGCCCCGCAGTGGTCCAGATCCATGATGAACTTCTCGTAAGACATGACCAGCCCGCCTTCCAGCCAGCCCGCCGCGTGCCAGACCTGGTGCGCCCCTGATAAAAGCGTCGACCACATCGCACCGGTACTGTCTTGCATCGCCTGCCCGTCTGCGGCGTTTGACCCGGAGATTTGGCCGCCACCGGAGCGCACCGGCACACCCAGGCGGCGACCAAGTTGTGACAGCGCCATCGTTGCAAGATTCGCTTCCGGTGAACCAAAAGTCAGCGCGCCGGATTTGAGGTTCATCGTTGAATGAAAGCTGCCAAATACGACAGGGCAACCCGGACGGACCAGTTGTGCCAGCGCAATGCCAACCATACCCTCAGCCAATGTCTGCGCAGCCACTGCCGCAGGTGACAAAGGACCCATCGCACCGGCAAAAATCGCTGGAGACACGCAAACGCACTGGTTTGCAGCAGCATAAACCCGCAACGCGCCTGACATTGTGTCGTCGTAGACCAAGGGGGAGTTTACGTTGATATTGCCCTGTATGACGGCGTTTTCGTCCATGAACTTCGCACCGAACACGATCCGCGCCATGTTGATGCTGTCCTCGGCGCGCTGGGGCGATGTAACGCCGCCCATAAACGGCTTGGACGATAGCGTCAGATGCGCAAATACCATATCGAGGTGACGCTTGTTTACCGGCACATCGGTGGGCTCGCACACTGTTCCGCCAGAATGATGCAACCACGGAGAGCTATAGGTCAGCTTTACGAAATTTTCGAAGTCGCTCAGCGTGGCATATCTGCGGCCTTGTTCCAGATCGCTCACAAAGGGCGAGCCATAGCCGGGCATAAGCACCACATTGTCACCGCCCAGCGTTACCGTATTGGCTGCATCGCGGGCATGCAGTGTGAATTGCGCAGGTGCCGTACCGCAAATCTGTCTGGCCAGACCGGGTTCGAACGTGACCCGCTCTCCGAGCACGGTTGCGCCTGCCGCAGCGAACAGATCAAGCGCGGTTTTGTCACCACGGAATTCGATACCTATATTGTGCAATATCCACTCGGCCTGAGTCTCAATGGCGGTCAGCGCATCCTCATCCAACAACGCATAGGCAGGCACCTTCCGCGTGCGCGGCGAGGTGATAATGCGCGCCGCTGATTGGCGCGCGGCGCGTCCGCGCCGGACTGCCCTGCGCAATTCCGGTTGCACAGATACGTCCGAATTTTCCAACTCCAGATTCTCCATAATGAAACAATCTGAGGTATTTTATGGCAATACAATCGAAATTATCTATACATATCGTCCAGTTTTTTTGTACGCTCGCTGCATGGTTATAGCATTCAAACATCACGATACTTTACGTTTGTTCGTCGAAGTCGCACAGCGCAGCAGTTTTTCAGATGCTGCCGGCAGGCTGCATATGACCAAGGGAGCAATCAGCTACCAGATCAAGACGCTCGAAGCGAACCTGGGGTTCAAGGTCTTCGAGCGGATCGCGCGCGGTGTCGCTCTGACCCACCGGGGTCAACAGCTTTTTGAACTGGTCGCCCGGCAATATCGCGATATCGAGGATGAACTGGCAGTGCTCAAGCAATCTGCGGTGCAATCGCTCACCGTGGGAATGTCGAGCTATTTTGCCTCGCGCTGGCTGTCGCCCCTGTTGATGACCTTCATGCAGAAACATCCCGACATTCAGTTGCGCATTCAACCGATGACACAATTGTTCAATCTTGAAAGCCAGGGCGTGGATATCGCGATCCGTTGGGGTAACGGTGACTGGGACGACGTTGACATCATGCCCTTCATGCCAATGTCCGCGTGGCCTGCCGGCAACCCGCAAGCTGCACAACGAGTCCGGCAGGTCGGGCTGGACCGTGCATTTTCAGAGTTCACCTTGTTGCGGGATCATGACAACAGCACCGCCTGGTCCGACTGGTTCGATACCGCAGGTTTGACCCCTCAGACTCGCAAGGACACTTTGATCATCCCCGACCCGAACGTGCGGGTGCAGGCGGTTATCGATGGTCAGGGTATCGCTTTGAACGACGCGCTGGTCGCACGCGAGTTACAAGACAACCAGCTTGTTCGACTCTCGGACATTGAGCTGTCTTCATATGGCTATTTTCTGGCCAGACCTCACAAGGCATTGAGCAACACGAGTGCTGATGCATTCGTTGATTGGCTGCTGCTGCAGTAAAACCAAAGCAACATCCTGATGCGTTTCCAAATGCTCGAGAACCGGTTGCCGCTACCGGTTGTTCGAGTCTTGCATCAGTACCCGGCAGCAAAGCCGTCCTTGCGCGGTTCAGAGCCCGCACACAGCATGTTGGTGTCGGGATCAATCGAGATGATCTGCCCGCCGCCATAAGGCTCTTCCGGGCGAAAAATGGTATGGCCCAGCGCGGTCAACCCGACCGCAACGTGCTCCGGCACGCCCTGCTCAAGCCCCAGTTTCCCATCTTCGTGAAAGGCGCGTGGAAACTCCAGCGCTTCCTGTGGATCCATACCGTAGACATAGCAGTTGACCATCATCGCCACATGCCCCATCGGCTGGTAGGCACCGCCCATGACCCCGAATGATTGCACGATCTTGCCGTTTGCCCGCACCATGGCGGGAATAATGGTGTGCAGCGGACGCTTGCCGGGGCCAATACAGTTGGGATGGCCAGGCACAACAGAAAACGCGGTCCCGCGATTCTGCAAAATGATGCCGGTTCCGGGTGTGACAATGCCCGATCCAAAACCGTAATAAATCGAATTGATGAACGACACCGCCATGCGGTCCTTGTCCACGATGCTCAGGTAGACGGTATCCGAGCCCGGCAACGGCACAACATCTTCAGGTTCGGGAATGGCACGATCCATGGATATCTGCGCTGCCAGCCTGTCCGCCATGCTGTCGGATAGAATTTCGTCGACCGGCACATCGTAGAAATCCTGATCAGCAATGTGGCGGTTACGAATAACCCAGGCCAGCCGTATGGCTTCAATTTCCAGATGGCGCCGTTCAACGCTTTCAGGCGCATATTGTGAAAGATCGAAGCGGCTAAGAATATTGAGCGCCACAAGCGCGGTCAGCCCGGTACCGTTCGGCGGAATTTCAAGAATCTCGCGCCCCTGGTAGACCGTGCTGATCGGCTTGACCCAGTCGGCTCTGGTGGCAGCCAGGTCATCCATGGTGATCAGGCTGCCTCTGGCCTGAAGCGTTGCGATAATGTCTTCCGCCACCCCACCGTCATAGAACCCGTCGCGGCCTTTCTCGGCAATGATCTCCAGCGTGCCGGCCAGTGCCGGTTGCTTCACCAGTTGCCCTGCCGCAGGGGCCTTGCCATTCGGCAGGTAATGCATCCGGCCGCCTTCATCGAGACCGATAAAGTCCGCCAATTCTGACCAATCGTAGGCAGTTCTTGGCCCTACTGGATGTCCGTCGCGCGCCAGCTGGATAGCCGGTTGCAGAACCTCGCCAAGCGACCTGGTCCCGAACCGGTCCAGTAATGTTACCCAGCCATCCACTGCACCGGGAACAGTGACAGCGTGAATATTGTCTGGTGCGATTTCGCTCAGGCCGGACTCCTTGAGCCAGGCCTCATCAGCATGAACGCTGGCACGGCCGGATCCGTTCAGACCGGCCACTTCACCATCCGGCGTTCCGATCAGGGCAAAACAGTCGCCACCGATCGCGGTCATCTGAGGTTCGGTTACGCACAATACCGCAGATGCCGCGATGGCCGCGTCCGCCGCATTGCCACCTGCCCGCAAAACATCCAGCGCCGCCAGGGTAGCCTGTGGCGACGATGTCGCAACGCAGGCCTCGGCCGCATATACCGCTGATCGTCCGGGGACATGAAAATTTCTCATATCAAGTGCCTTTTCATCATCTATTGGCAGGCGCAGTCTTTTGCGCGTATTAAGGGCGCTTCAAACTAGGCGTCTCGCCGGCATGGTCAAGGCCATTAACACCGATTTTCCGCTCCGGGACACATCTTGGCCAACCGCATATAATCATAATGGACCGCTGAATTGCGGTAAATAACATCAATCCAGCAACGACAGCCGGAATTCAGGAGGACTATCATATGGCATCAGTCAAATCAGATATTGAGATCGCCCGCGCAGCAACCATGAAACCGATCATGGAAATTGGCGCCAAGATCGGCATCAGCGACGAACATCTCATTCCTTATGGTCATACCAAGGCAAAGGTTTCGGCAGAATTCATCAAGTCCGTCCAGGGTAACAAGGACGGCAACCTGATCCTGGTCACTGCAATCAACCCGACACCGGCAGGCGAAGGCAAGACGACCACGACTGTCGGTTTGGGCGACGGCCTGAACGCCATTGGCAAAAAAGCCATGATCTGCATTCGCGAAGCATCTCTTGGCCCCTGCTTCGGCATGAAGGGCGGTGCTGCCGGTGGCGGTTACGCGCAGGTGGTTCCGATGGAAGACATGAACCTGCATTTCACCGGCGACTTCCACGCCATTACCTCTGCCCACAATCTGCTGGCAGCCCTGCTCGACAATCACGTCTACTGGGGCAACAAGCTCGACATCGATGTGCGCCGCGTCTCATGGCGCCGGGTCATGGATATGAATGACCGCGCACTGCGTCAGATCGTGTGCAATCTGGGTGGTGTGGCCAATGGTTTCCCGCGCGAATCCGGGTTTGACATTACCGTGGCATCGGAAGTCATGGCCATTCTTTGCCTGGCAACCGATATTGATGATCTTCAGCGCCGACTGGGCGATATCATCATCGCCTACAAGCGTGACCGGTCACCGGTCTACTGTCGCGATATCAAGGCAGACGGTGCAATGACCGTTCTGCTGAAAGATGCCATCCAGCCAAACCTGGTGCAGACACTGGAAAACAACCCGGCCTTTGTGCACGGCGGTCCGTTTGCCAATATCGCGCACGGCTGCAACTCGGTAATGGCAACCACCACTGCCCTGAAGATTGCAGACTATGTGGTCACCGAAGCAGGCTTTGGTGCCGATCTGGGCGCAGAAAAATTCTTTGACATCAAGTGCCGCAAGGCCGGCCTCAAGCCAAAGGCTGTTGTGATCGTGGCAACTGTCCGCGCCATGAAGATGAACGGCGGTGTTGCCAAGAACGATCTCGGCGCCGAAAACGTCGATGCCGTCAAGGCAGGGTGCCCAAACCTTGGCCGTCACATCGAAAACATCAAGAAGTTCGGCGTACCGGCCGTTGTCGGCATCAATCATTTCGTCACCGACACCGATGCCGAGGTTCAGGCCCTGAGCGACTTTGTGAAAACCCAGGGCGCCGAAGCCGTTCTCTGCAAGCACTGGGCACTCGGTTCGGAAGGCACCAGGGACCTGGCCAACAAGGTAGTGGAAATGGTCGAGGCCGGCTCTGCCGACTTCAAGCCGTTATACGCTGACGACCTGAGCCTGTTCGACAAGATGGAAGCGATTGCCAAGGGCATCTACCGCGCCGACGGCGTGGTCGCCGATGCAAAGATCCTGGCTCAACTGAAATCCTGGGAAGATCAGGGTTACGGCAAGCTGCCGGTTTGCATGGCCAAGACGCAGTATTCCTTCACCACGGATCCGACCGTACGCGGTGCGCCAACCGGATTTACACTGCCTGTGCGTGAAGTGAGATTGTCGGCTGGAGCCGGCTTCGTGGTTGCCGTTTGCGGTGAGATCATGACCATGCCGGGTCTGCCATCGGTACCGGCGGCGGAATCCATCATGCTCAATGACGAAGGTCAGATCGAAGGGCTGTTCTAGATCAGGATGATGCTCTAAACACATTCTGCCAACAAGACACCAGACTACGAAAGGGCGCGGAAAGTATATCTCCTTCCGCGCCCTTGTTGTTTTCAGGGATTATATTGTCAGGTCGCCAGCGTACCGCGCACCGGATAATCGTTCTCGATTACAAACTTCAGATTGCCGGCAAGCTCAGCCGCCTTGGCTCTGCCGAACGGAGCCGACTGAACTGACCAGTGATACAAGGTTCCGTCCGGACGCACGATGGCCATGCCGGGTTCGGAAAACACATCCGGCTCGGTGTCCCTGATCGCAGACGACAGGTACAGGCCCCAGGCCTTCGCCTGATCCCTGCTCAGTCCATAGCCAAGTTTCAGGCCGGACACATCCCAGTCACGCGCCGTCTGCTCGGCCAGTTCCCGTGTGTTCATGCTAACCGCAACAACATCGACGCCGAGCCCGGCAAAGTCGTGCAGTTTCTTGCGGAAGTCAGTCAGTTGACCCTTGCAGATCGGGCAGTGCAGACCGCGATAGAACATGACAATTGTGAAATTTTCCGGCGTATCAGCATTGAGCGTGAACTCGCCACCACCTGCCAGCGGCACGGTAAGGACGGGTACAGATTGTCCGGGAACCAGGGTTGAATGCATCAAATCATCTCCAATTCAAAAACCAATGTCCGTATCATCTGGGCATTGCGCTGCGAACGAGCAACTCACAACCACGTGAGATGTTTGTCGGCCAGAACATCATTCGATCAGATGGAATCATCTGATTGGAAAAAGATGTTCGACTCCAAAGTAGCAGAGCAATATCCATCCATCAGGTGGATGGGTATTGCTCTATGCCCGCAGGCGCTCGTTGTCTGCGTCGAACGGGCTTTCGGGGATGACGGTTGCGTCGAACAGTTCACCCAGGATCTTCACCTGCAGCTTCGTGCCTTCCGCAGAATGTGCAGGCTTGACCATGGCAAGCGCCAGCGATTTGCCGACCCGCCAGCCATACGATCCTGTCGTGACCCGGCCAACCAGCATGCCCGAAGTGTCGTAGACGGCTTCAGATCCGCGTGCGTCGCAATCCTTGATGTTATGCACTTCCATGGTCACATAGGTCCATTCATCACCGGCAGCGTGGCGTTTTACAAGTTCATCACGGCCAATGAAATCACCCTTGTTGGGATGAACGAAACGATCGAGACCGGACTCATAGGCCGAGTATTCAATCGACAGTTCCCGGCCGACGAGGCGGTAGGATTTTTCCACGGCCATGGTGCCCATGGCACGAATGCCGAACGGCTTGATGCCGAACTCGGCACCGGCCTCCATGACGAGATCAAAGATCAGGTTCTGCATCTCCATCGGGTGATGCAGTTCCCAGCCCAGTTCACCGACGAAATTCACCCGCAACGCATGCGCCTGGGCGATGCCGACATTGATGAACCTGCCGGTCAGCCATTTGAAATTATCGTTCGACAGGTCGGTATCGGTCAGCTTCTGCAGCACGTCGCGGGATTTCGGACCGGCCAGCACCAGCACACCCATCTGTGTGGTTATCTTCCGCAACTCAACGCCGGCATCCGGTTTCAGCTTGGTGAGATAATCCCAGTCATGGCGTTCATAGGCACCCGGGCCAACCAGATAGAAATCATTCTCGGCACGCTTGTAGACAGTGAATTCAGACCGCACCCCGCCGCGCTTGGTCAGCAGGTGGCACAATCCGACGCGCCCGATGGTTTTCGGAATTCGGTTTGCCAGGATCGAGTCGAGCCACTGCGCTGCGTCCGGACCCGTCACTTCGTATTTGGCGAAGGCGGTCATATCCAGCAGGCCGCAATTCTCGGTGACGTTCTTCGCTTCGTTGCCAACATGCTTGAAATAGTTGGACCGGCGGAACGACCACAGTTCCTTGACCTTTTCACCGGGCAGCGCCGGTGCATGATTGTCCTTCGCGATGACGTCGGGGCGCACGATCTCTGACTCTTCAAACCCATAATCTGCGCTGGGCGCAAACCAGTTCGGACGTTCCCAGCCGTAGACGGATCCGAACACCGCACCAAGCGCCTTCATCCGGTCATAACAAGGCGATGTCTTGAGCGGACGGGCATCCCAGCGTTCTTCATCAGGAAAGTGTGGCGTAAACACATTGCGGTAGGCTTCCTCGTTCTTGCGCTTGAGATAACCGCGCGTGGCGTAAGGACCAAACCGGCGCGGGTCCACGCCCAGCATGTCAATCGAGCTTTCACCTTCAACGATCCATTCAGCCAATTGCCAGCCGGCCCCGCCGGCAGCGGTAACGCCAAACGAATGACCTTCATTGAGCCACAGATTCTTCTTGCCCCACGCAGGTCCGATAATCGGCGAGCCGTCCGGCGTATAGCAGATGGCGCCATTGTAGACTTTCTTGATGCCCACTTCGCCAAACGCCGGTACGCGATGAAACGCGCTTTCGATATGCGGCGCGATGCGGTCCAGGTCTTCCTGGAAAAGTTCGTATTCAGCATCCTCGTCCGGGCCGTCCACGTAACAGACCGGCGCACCGGCTTCATAGGGTCCAAGAATTAGGCCGCCGGCTTCCTCGCGCATGTACCAGGCCGAATCGGCATCGCGCAGCACGCCCATTTCAGGCAGTCCGTCGGCGTGGCGCTGCTTGATTTCAGGATGCGCCTCGGTGACGATGTACTGGTGCTGGACCGGTATGACGGGAATGTCGAGGCCCAGCATGTCGCCGGTCTGACGCACGAAATTGCCGGTTGCGGTGACCAGATGTTCGCAGGTGATGTCACCCTTGTCGGTTTTCACCAGCCACTCGTCATTGGCCTTCTGCTCGATGGCAATCACCCGGGTATTGCGATAGATTTCCGCGCCCTTGTCGCGCGCACCCCTGGCCATGGCTTGGGTCAGGTCGGCAGGCTGCACATAGCCGTCGGTCGGGTGCTGGATTGCACCGAGCAGACCGTCGGTGTTGCACAGCGGCCAAATTTCCTTGACCTGTTCCGGGGTCAGCAGATTGACGTGAATGCCGATGGTTTCAGCCACACCGGCGTAATACATGAACTCGTCCCAACGATCCTGGGTCTGGGCAAGCCGGATGTTCGACACCTGGCGCAGACCGACATGCTGACCGGTTTCTTCCTCAAGCTTCGAGTACAGATCGAGCGAATACTGATGCACCTTGCCGACCGAGTACGACATGTTGAACAATGGCAACAGGCCTGCAGCATGCCATGTCGAACCCGACGTCAGTTCATTACGCTCGACCAGCACAACATCCGACCAGCCCTTTTTGGTCAGCGCATAAAGCGTGCCGACACCGACAACACCGCCTCCGATAACAACAACACGTGCATGCGACTTCATAATCAACCCTCCGGGTTCAGAGCGACACCTTGTCATCTGAACCATAGTGAAAACAGTTCAACACGTGTGAAGTCAAACGACCGGGCAGCGCGGAATTGCGACACATGAGGTATCTCAGAGCACCACATCAAGTGAGCGTAGATCGTGTCTCAATCAGTCAGGATTGATGACATGGGCAACATGATCAGTTTCTCTGGCAAAACGCGCAACCATCAGCTGATGCCAAATTCGCTGAACGGGATGAAGCCGAGCAGGTCTCCCTGTTTCACGGACGATATTGCTTCAGGGACTTCGATCAGCCCGGTTGCCTGCCGCAATCCGGAAATCAACCCGGACCCGTCACGGTCAAACTTGCACAGCACCGGGCCGTCGCCGGAATTGTCGATCCAGCCACGCCAGAATTCACGCCTATCGGTTTTCTTCTTTGGCATCGCAAACCCGGTCGGCAGCGGATAGCGTTGCGGCGCTTGCCAGGTCGCACCCTGCAAACGGGCAAACATTGGCTGGGCATACAGAAGAAATGTCACAAAGGCGGCCACCGGATTGCCTGGCAAGCCAAAGAAAACCGTATCGCCGATCTGGCCCATGGCCAGCGGTCTGCCGGGTTTGACAGCCAGTTGCCAGGCGTGGAGTGTGCCCAGTGACTGGATTGTCTCGACAATAAAATCCGCTGCTCCCCGGCTCGCGCCACCTGTCGTGAGAATGACGTCGCACTCATGGGCCGCAGTGCGCACGGCGCGTTCAACCCGCACCTGGTCATCGGGTATCACGCCATAGTCGACCGCTTCGGCCCCGACCGTATTCAGCAATCCGCGCAACAAGTGATGATTGCTGTCATAGACCTTGCCGTCACCCAGAATGTTGCCTGGCCGGACAATTTCGTCTCCGGTTGAAATCAACCCGACCCTGAGCCGTTCAAACACCTTGATGCGGCCCGCGCCGCCGGACGCAACAGCTGCCACGTCCTGGGGCCGCAATCGTTGTCCCGGCTGCAGCATCACTTCGCCCTGCCTGACGTCTTCACCGGCAAGCCGTGTATTGGCGCCGGGTTTCAGCCCCTTCGGTACGACCAGCTGGGTTCCATCAACCTTGGCGTCCTCCTGCATAAGGCAGGTATCGGCCCCTTTCGGCATGACAGCCCCGGTAAAAATACGTGCCGCTTCGCCTTTTTTCAGGGCCCGCTCCGGCGCGTGGCCTGCAGTCACCCGGATAACGATTTCCATTTTTGTGAGCTTTTTGGCGTTCAGATCCGCACCGGCAAAGGCATAACCATCCACAGCTGCATTGTTGAAGGCGGGAATATTATGCGGTGCCGCATACTGTTCAGCCAGCACGCGGCCATGTGCCTGGGAAAGCGCAACCGTCTCCACACCGGCAACCGGGGACATGCGCTCCAGAATAAGGGCGACCGCATCATCATGGCGCATCCGGTCCTTGTCGTGCAGAAAACAGTCATCAAGCAGCTTGCGTGTCATTTGGTTTACGGCACCTCGACCAGACCGGTTCGCCCGCAGATAAAGTCTGCCAGCGCAAATATGTTATCACGATCATAGACCGGAACCGGACAATCCGTAACGGTTCCATTGGCAGCAACGGCTACAATGGTCTCATCATCATCGCTCAGTTTCGGATTGTCGGCCGCCAGATTGCGCATTTCGATCTTGTCATGACCATCGCGCTTGTAGCCTTCGACGATGACCAGGTCACAAGGATCCAGCCTGGCCAGCATCTCTCCAAGCGATGGCTCTGCATCGTCGCGCAATTCGGAAATCACCGCCCAGCGGTGTCGGGACACTACGGCCACTTGCGCTGCACCAGCGGCGCGATGGCGAAAACTGTCGCGTCCCTCATGATCGATATCGAATGAATGATGCGCGTGTTTGATCGTCGATACCCGATAGCCGCGTGAGGTGAGTTCGGTCACCAGCCGCTCCACCAGCGTGGTCTTGCCGGTGTTTTTGAAGCCTGTCACTCCGATAACGCGCTGTGTCATGCCGCCAACTCCTGTGCGATGCGCTCGGCTTCCGTCACATCGTCCGGCCGGTTCACATTGAAAAACGGATCAAACCCGCGCCCGGAAAACTCAACTGCAACCAGCTTGTGCCGTGTCGTCCAGACATCGACCTTGCGTATGTCTTCACCCACCAGTGCCGATTGCAGATCATCCTTCAGCGCCACCGGCCACAGGCCGAACACCGGATGATTGCGCCCCTGAGAGGCAGCACAGGCCATATCGGCACCGTGTTCCTCAATCGCACCCAGCAACCGGCTGACAAAATCAGTTGGAAAAAACGGTGTATCTGTTGCAGCCGTTGCCACCCATTGCGCGTCAGGGGCATTTTCTGCCGCCCACGACAAACCGGCCAGCACACCGGCAAGCGGTCCCGCAAAACCGTCGACCGTGTCTGGCATGACCGGCAGGCCATAACCGGCAAACCGGGCGGGATCACCATTTGCATTCAGGATGAGGGTGCCGACCTGGGCACCAAACCGGTCAATCACATGATCCAGCACCGGCCGGCCGGCAAGTTCGATCAACCCCTTGTCGCCGCCGCCCATCCGCCGGGCAAGGCCGCCGGCAAGTATGCAACCGACCACTTTACTCACCACCTGCTCCTTTGCGCCGATGCTTGCGGTCTTCGTCGTCGATCTGTGACACATCGGCATCAAACTCGATACGTTCGGCCCCGGACAGGGCAACGAACCGCTTGCCGCGCGCCCGGCCGATCACCGTCATGCCCACCTGGCGGGCAAGCTCAACCCCCCAGGCCGTAAACCCGGAGCGTGACACCAGGATAGGAATCCGCATGGCAGCGCATTTGAGGATCATTTCGGATGTCAGCCTGCCGGTGGTGTAAAACAGCTTGTCGTCGGGCATGACCTTGTGCAGAAACATCCAGCCGGCAATCTTGTCGACTGCATTGTGCCTGCCCACATCTTCCAGATAGACCAGCGGCGTGTCTGCCTTGCACAGGACACAGCCATGAATGGCCCCCGCCTTGAGATACAGGGACGGTGCCGTGTTGATCTTCTTCGTCAGTGTATAAAGCCACGACGTCTTGATGCGCGCATCGCGAGACAGTTTGATGGTTTCGAAATTCTCCATCATGTCGCCAAACACCGTGCCTTGTGCACAACCGGACGTGCGGGTCTTCTTCTTCATCTTCTCTTCGAAATCGGTCGCGCGCACGGTGCGCACCACAATGACTTGAAGGTCGTCATCATAATCAATGCCGGTAATCTCGTCGTCGTGCTGCAGCATGCCCTGATTGAGCAGGTATCCCACCGCCAGCCAGTCGGGGTGATCACCAATGGTCATCGAGGTGACGATTTCCTGGGCATTGAGGTAAATCGTCAGCGGGCGTTCCTGCACCACATGGGTCTCGATCTGCCGACCGGTCTGGTCGATACCGGTAACCGCCCGTGACAGGCGCTCGTCATCCGGGTCGGGTACAATGGCAAATTCCGATATGTCGCGCGCCGTGTTCATGCGTGCGGGTACATCCGCTGTGGCGGAATGTGCAGCACGATCTCATCGCCAACCGAAATACCGCCTTCACGCTCAACCCACGCCACAACTCCACGCTTGTTGCGCGCCAGTTTCGCAAACGCCATGCCCTGACCGGGATGATGTTTTTCGATGACATCGCCCACATAGCGGCACGGCGCATTCTCACCATCGACAATCAGTGTTGCGCCTGAAGCAAACATCATGCGTGTTGATGGCGGCAGCAGGGTAACATCAGGAAGACCTGACGTGACCAGGTTCGCGCCGACCCACTCCGGCTTCAGGTCCGCGATACCGAGCAGGCCGGCCACTTGCTGCAATTCCTCGTCCGACAGAACGGATACCTGGCGGGTATTGGCCACCGGGGTGCCACGTTTGTACTGCGCCAGCATGCGGCTGTCCGACTGGTAACCGCGACCGGAGTGACAATCGCCAACAATGCCGTCAAATGTCATGTCCAGCCGGTCCACGCGGGCTTTCTCAAGTCCGGTCTCACGGTCCGGACTGCACAGCAATGCCGCCACCGTGCCGACCAGTTTTGATTTCTCAAGTACTGCCATGGTTTGCCCTTTTCAATTTCCGGGCTTTTGTATAGAGCATTTCCCGCAAAAGTGGATACCGGTTTTGCGCAAACACCGGGATGCGGCACGGTTTGCGCTCCGCCAAAACCTGACAGGTCCCGGTATCTTCAGGCGTCGACAAACCGCCATGCTGAACTAACCAACGCTGCTGCGCCTACTCCGCTGCCGCCATCTGCTCATTGCCTGCAGGTACGACCCTGGCCGCGCAGAACTTGAACTCCGGTATCTTTCCGTACGGATCAAGCGCCGCATTGGTCAGCAGGTTCGCCGCAGCTTCAACAAATGCAAACGGGATGAAGATTGCACCCGGCGGCACCTGATCGTCCTGCCGCACCATGATGTCCACTTCACCGCGGCGGGTCGTTACCCGCACCATGTCACCCGCCTTGATACCGAGCTTGTTGATATCGGTTGCATTCATCTGAACCACCGGTTCCGGGTTCACCGCATCCAGCACGAAGGACCGCCGCGTCATGGCGCCTGTGTGCCAGTGCTCAAGCTGGCGGCCGGTTGAAAGAATATACGGATACTCCGCATCCGGCGTCTCATCCGGCGGTATTATCCTGGCAGGAACCATCTTGCCGAGACCGGTTGCCGTCGGGAACCGGTCCGAGAACACAATATCCTGGCCGGGATGATCCGGCGCAGGACACGGATAGGCCACCACGTCTTCGGTGATCAACCGGTCCCAGGTGATATTGTCCAGTGACGGCATGGCGAGTTTCATCTCGGCAAACACCTCCGCCGGGCTGTCATAAGCCCAGTCGAGACCAAGGCGATTGGCCAGATCCTGGGTAATGACCCAGTCCTCACGCGCTTCGCCGGGTGCCTGCAGCGCCTTGCGGCCCATCTGCACCTGGCGGTTGGTGTTCGACACCGTGCCGTTCTTTTCCGGCCAGGCGGTTGCCGGCAGCACTACATCGGCATACATCGCTGTCTCCGTCAGGAAGATATCCTGCACCACCAGGTGATCCAGCTTGGCGAGTGCGGCGCGGGCATGGTTGACGTCCGGATCGGACATGGCCGGATTTTCACCCAGAATATACATGCCGTTGATCGCGCCGTCATGAATGGCGTGCACGATCTCTACCACCGTCAGGCCCGGCTCCGGATCGAGTTTCGCGTCCCACAGCTTTTCGAATTTTGCGAGGTTCTTCTCATCAGTGACTGCCGAATAATCCGGGAATACCATCGGGATCATGCCGGCATCGGATGCGCCCTGCACATTGTTCTGGCCACGCAGCGGATGCAGGCCGGTACCGGCACGCCCCGTCTGGCCGCACATCAGCGCCAGTGAAATCAGACAGCGGGCATTGTCGGTACCATGAGTATGTTGTGATACACCCATGCCCCAGAAGATAATAGCCGCACTGGCCTTGGCATATTTGCGCGCCACGGTACGGATTTCATCAGCCGCAATGCCGCAAATGGCCTCCATGGCTTCCGGTGTGTACTCAGCCAGGTGATCTTTCAGCTTGTCGAAGCCTTCAGCATGCGCCTGGATGTATTGTTCATCATACAGGCCTTCTTCCACGATCACATTCATCATGGCGTTGAGCAGTGAAACATCAGCCCCGTTCTTGAACTGCAGCATGTGGCTGGCATAGCGTTTCATTGCCGTGCCGCGCGGATCAAGAATGATCAGTTCGGCGCCACGCTTGGCTGCCTGCTTGAAGTAGGTTGCTGCAACCGGGTGATTCTCGGTCGGATTGGCGCCGATCACCACGATAACATCCGAGTCCCGAACCGCTGTAAACGGCGCGGTTACGGCACCCGACCCGATTGTTTCCATGAGAGCCGCCACCGACGAGGCATGGCAAAGCCTGGTGCAATGATCAACATTATTGGACCCGAACCCGACCCGCACCAGTTTCTGGAACAGATAGGCTTCCTCGTTGGAACATTTCGCCGAACCGAAGCCTGCCAGCGCCTTTGGACCCTTGCCGTCGCGGATGCTCTTGAGACCGTTTGCGGCCACATCAAGTGCTTCGTCCCAGGTCGCTTCGCGGAAATGCGTCAATGGATTTGCCGGATCGATATTCAGCCCCTTGGGCAGGTCCGGCTTGCGAATAAGCGGCTTG
>JBDNEZ010000264.1:0-5218 GCA_041690095.1 Anderseniella sp. | reverse complement strand
CCAAGTGTTCTCGGCAACAGGTCCGTCAATCCGATAGCCAGTTCATTCAGATCGACAATCTGGGGTTCAAGCGGGCTGCGCCGGGCGAAAGCCAGTAGCCGCTCAGTCAGTCGGGCTCCCATATCCGCAGCTTCCTGAGCTTCCCCGAGAAGCTCCCGCAAGTTCTTGTCTTCGAGCCTCATCTCCATCAGTTCAAGATTACCGGTAATGACGGTCAAAAGATTGTTGAAATCGTGAGCAACCCCGCCGGTCAACTGGCCGATAGCTTCCATTTTATGGGCTTGTTGCAGCGCCTGTTCGGCGGCCCGCCGCTCACTGAGATTGTGGATGATTCCGGTGAAAAACACCTCACCATCCACGATGAACTCACTGACAGACAGGTGCATCGGAAAAACCGAGCCATCTTTGCGTTGTCCCTGCACGTCACGGCCGATGCCAATGATCTTGCGCTCTCCGCTGGCAAGATAATTGGACAGGTAAGAGTCATGTTCATGGCGCCACGGGTCAGGCATGAGAAATTTGACGTTCCTGCCGAGAAACTCTTCGATCTCATACTGGAAGAGCCTGGCAGCGGCCGGGTTGACGCTCTCGATGGAACCGTCCTTGCGGATGGTAATTATGCCATCTACAGTAGAATTCAGCAGCGCTTCAAGCTTGGCAACCTGCGAACTGACCGGTGCGTTTGAATTCTTGTTCTGCATAACCCGTTTGCCCATCATTTGATCTCGGGGTTGAAAGACCGTTCATGCCCCATGCAGATGCCATTGGCAATTCGCAATCCTGAATTCTCCTCGAAACACCGATGCCACGGCGAAACCTGTTTCATGTGCTTTCGCCAGTGCAGTTGCTTCGAGCATATCACTGATATGCCATGACGATTGTGACAGTTGTGCACTCCCGACTATTGCCAAAGGAACTGCAATCTTGTGTTTTTCAGCAACTGCGAGTTTTACCGTCGCCGCAGCAACCGCCGTCATCGGTGTAGGGCTTCTTAAGCATGTCAAACATCCGAAGGAACTTCTTGTAGCAATTGTGCCGCTGCTGTTTGCACTTCAGCAAACGGTAGAAGGCATGTTGTGGCTGCAGTTGTCCGAGACATCCGCCCAGCACAGTACCGCCGGCCTCACCCTGGTCTTTCTGTTGTTCGCCCAGGTGCTCTGGCCGGTTTACACCGCGATTGCCGTCGTTCTGGTCGAGCCTGATTATCGCAGGCGTGCCATCATGTATGCAATCGCCGTTGGCGGCGCGATGTTGTCGGTGTATCTGGCAACAGGACTGCTTGGCGATACCCAGGTCGCCCGCATACAAGGACACAGCATTGCTTACGGCACCCGGTACAATCCGCTGTCCTGGCAACAAATTCCGTATATGATCTGTACTGGTCTGCCGCCCTTGATCTCGTCGCACAAGCCGATCCGGATTTTCGGCCTTTCAATCCTGTCTGGCTTTTTAATCTCGGCCTACTTTTTTGTCGCAACCTTTGTATCTGTCTGGTGTTTCTTCGCAGCTGCCGGCAGCATTCTTCTGTATTTCTGCTTCAAACGCGATGCTCTGCGGGTTGGTTACAGCTTGTCCTGAAAACACTACCTGCGCGGCAGTTTCTGCAAAAGCTGTCACGACGGCCAATTCGGGATTGCCAAAACTGACGGACTGGGCGACGGTCACTGAAGATGAACCGTCTGCTTCCTGGATCCAGCCTCGTGCAGCCCATCGCATCAACAGGTCAAAACGTTGAAGGTTTTAAACCAGGTTGAATCGAAGAAATTGCTCAGGCAATGGTTTGACTCCACCATTGTTGATCTTTGCCGCCAGTTGCGGTGGTCATTTTTGCCGCCGCTTATGGTCTACCTTGCTGCCGGCATAGCCGGCATCACTGCCATTGTCGGTACGTTCTTCGTCAAGGAATACCTGGGGCTGTCAGCGGCTTTCCTGTCAGGACTTGCATTCTGGGCAGGGTTGCCGTGGGCGCTGAAAATGCCGCTTGGCCATCTGGTGGATCTGATCTGGCGCTGGAAGGCGCTGCTGGTTTATCTGGGCGCAGCGCTCATCACCGCCAGCCTGGCAATCATGTACGCGCTGATCACCAGTTCCAGCGCAATGTCTTCCGTAATGTCGGTGGAAGCCTGGTACGTCCTGGCCATGCTGCTGGCGCCGTGCGGTTATGTTGTGCAGGACTCCGTCGCCGATGCCATGTCGGTTGAGGCCGTGCCGCGGCTGGACTCATCGGGCAATGCAATAAGCGAAGCTGACGCCAAGAAGCTGCATACGACGATGCAGACCCTGGGTCGCATCGCCTTGATTTTCGGCCTGGTTTGCGTGGCAGTGCTCAACATCGTCATGTTTGCCGGCGTCGAACAATCAAGCCAGACCGCAAAGGCTGACATTTACGCCCAGATATATCTCATGGCGCTCGCCATTCCCGCAATCTCGATCAGCGGTGTATTACTGGCCGCCTTCTTGAAACACCGACACAAGACCCGCTTGCGGGCCGCAGGTGTGAGTGAATCGAAAATCACCGCGACGCTTGAGCGGCCAGGGGAGGCAACCAGGCCGAATTACTGGTATTTCGGCGGCGGCACGGCCTTTGTCGCCCTAACCCTGACCGTGGGCCTGAGCAGTATCAGGTTTTCCCAGGAGATTGTTTTTCTCGGTTCAATGACAATCGTCATTTTTCTCATGTCCAGACTTCTGAAGGAACTTGATCCCGCCCGGGCCCGCGCACTGTGTGGTACCGCCATCATCATATTCGTGTTCAGGGCAGTCCCCCTGCCCGGCCCAGGTGCGACATGGTTCGAGATTGATGTGCTCGGCTTTGATCAGCAATTCATATCTGTCTTGACCTTGATCACGGCGGCGCTGACACTGACCGGAATGATCGTCCTGCGGCCACTCATCGCATCCAGAACCATCGCCTATATCGTGGCGCTGCTCACTGTCGCATCAGGAATATTGGCGTTACCAAACATCGGACTGTATTACGGCTTGCAGCATTGGACTGCACCGCTGACTGGCGGCATCGTCGATGCCCGGTTTATCGCAATCCTTGATACCGCAATCGAGTCGCCACTTGGTCAGATCGCCATGATCCCCATGCTGGCGTGGATTGCTAAAAATGCACCAGCCAACCTCAAGGCTACATTTTTTGCCGTCATGGCCTCGTTCACCAATCTTGCATTGTCAGCCAGTGCTCTGCTCACAAAACATCCGAACCAGCTGTTCATCGTGACGCGCGAAGTGCGCGACCAGGTTTCCGGCAGCATCTTGGTCACGGAAAATTATGCCACCCTCGGCTGGCTGCTGATCACGGTGGCAGTGACTTCAGTTGCCGCGCCGCTGATAACGATTGCCATTGTCCAGCAATCCAGATTTCGCACGCAAGACTAGAGCAACATGGGTTCAATTGAACCCATAAAGTTGCTCTAACACTTTGGAAGCGATCAGGTTTATGGTTTTTGGTTGATTCAACCAAAAACCATCCTGATCTAATTCAGCATGATTTGCGGCCTATCTGAGAACCAGCACAGTACATTGGGCGTGGCGCACAACCCGTGCAGCCGTTGAGCCGAGAAAATAATCCTGTAGTCCGGGTTTGTGCGATCCGATGATAATGAGATCTGCGTCACATTCATCTGCTGCAGCCAAAATGCCGGGCCCGGGCTTGCCGGATCTGACTGCCGCTTCAGCCTTGATGCCAGCGGCCCTGATCAGTGCCTCCAGAGTTTCTCTGGCGTCGCGCTTCGCCGTGTTGACCACACCTTGGGGCAAATTGGCGGAAAGATAAGCCGGAATGTCGACGACCACGTTCAACAAGCATATCCGCGCATCCTTGCCGGCCAGCTTTCTGGCCAGGTCGATTTCCATTTTGCCTTTGTCCAATTCAGACAGATCGATTGGCACGAGTATGGAGTTATACATAATCAGCTACCTTTGCGTTTTGCGTTTTGCGGATTCGGCTCGGACACCGGGTCGGGTGACCATCATGTCCAGTCCTCGTCATGCACCATTATCTCGATTGGACCGTCTGTTTCGAAACGGCCTTCGGCATATTTGTGCCGGGCGATATCGTGAATCTCGATCATCATTTGTTCGTAGGCTTCAACAAACAATTCTGCCGGAAGCAATCCTTCCAGAGGCAGGTCCGGATCGCGATGTTTAAGGGCAAACACGGTTACGCCGCACACCACATCACGCTGCCCGTCGCGACCAGTAAACCTGACGCAATGGCCATCGAACAATTTGTCATCACTGGTAAATGCCAATTGACCCATGTCGAACTCCGGCGGTTAAATCACCATGCGTCAGCCTAAACGTTTGCGATCGCCTGCGTGTTGATCCTTGTCAAACAAACGTGAAGCACCGGGTTCTGATCGCATCATTGTCGTGTGCCAAAATTCATCACCTTCCGTGAACTGGATCCGGCGCCTGCGCACAAGTTCAGTATCTCAGACAAATCGTTGTGAAATTTGATCTGGATTAAGGACAGCGGCCGAAAAGCCGGCTTTCATATCCGGCAGGTCGCCACGTCAAATGGCCCTATTTGAGAGAGTTAGCCACATGACCGACCACAAGACAGGTCGCAGCAGGATGGTTGAAGAACAGATTCATGCACGAGGTGTGAGAGACAGTCTTGTGCTCGCCGCCATGGGTAAAGTGCATCGCGAAGCCTTTGTGCCGGAGCGACTTCGCGAGTCTGCCTACGACGACCGCCCGTTACCTATTGCAGCCGATCAGACAATCTCGCAGCCCTACATCGTTGCCTATATGGTGGAAGCCCTAGCCCTCAAAGGCGGAGAAAAAGTGCTGGAAATAGGTGCAGGCTCCGGTTACGCCGCAGCGGTGCTGGCGGAAATAGCAGGCGATGTCTACACCGTCGAACGCATCGGCCAGTTGGCAGAAAAAGCCGCCTCAACGCTGATGGATCAAGGATACGCCAACGTCCATGTGATCCATGCCGACGGAACCAGGGGATGGGATGAGTATGCCCCGTTCGATGCAATCCTCGTGTCAGCGGGCGCACCTTCCGTGCCTGAGAGTCTGAAAGCCCAGCTTGCCACCGGTGGGCGGATGGTGGTGCCTGTTGGCGAAAACATCACCGCCCAGGAACTGATCCGCATCACCCGCCGCGAAAACGGGCAATTCGACCGTGAGGATCTGGCCGACGTCCGGTTTGTGCCATTGATCGGCGCGGAAGGCTGGGAGGCAGCAGAGTCGACAATTG